>CAZVVS010000143.1:0-11581 GCA_964630585.1 uncultured Gordonia sp. | reverse complement strand
AAGGTGCATATCTCGAGGTGTTGGCCGACACGCTCGGATCGGTCGGAGTCATCCTCGCCGCCATCCTGCTAGAGGTGTTCGGCTGGGGTTGGGTGGACCCGGTGGTCGGTGCCGCCATCGGCTTGTGGATCCTGCCCCGCACCTACCGGCTCGGCCGCCAGGCCGTCCGCATCCTGCTCCAAGCCGCACCACCCGACGTCGACCTGCCTGCGCTACGAGCCGACCTGGAAGGGATCGACGGGGTGCTCGACGTGCACGACCTGCACGTGTGGACCCTCACCTCGGAGATGGAGAGTGCGTCGGCCCACCTGCGCGTTGCCGCCCGCGCGGACACCCACGCCGTGCTCGACCAGGCCCGCGACGTCCTACGGCTGCGTTACCGCGTCGAGCACGCCACCTTGCAGGTGGAACCAGAGGATCACGACGGCTGCGACCAGGTGACGTGGTGAGCGCAACCACAGCCTTGTTCTTGGATCTCAGCCGGTTCACCGCACTCACCGACGTCCACGGTGACGAAGCTGCCGTCGATGTCGCCGACCAGTTCATCACCGCAGTGATCGACGCCGTCGCATCGACGGGCGGTCGCCTGGTCAAGACCCTCGGCGACGGCGCATTGCTGGTGTTCGCCGACCCCCAGGCTGCGATCCGTGCCGCAGACGAAACCGGCCACAGGCTCCACGACCTTGGTTCCATGCCGGAGATGATGGGCGGTGCGGCCACCGGTTCGGTCATCGACCGCGGCGGCGACGTGTTCGGCGCGACCGTCAACCTCGCGGCGCGCATGGTCGACCTCGCGCCGTCCGGCGAACTCCGCGTGGACGAGGCCACCGCCCGGGCGGCCGCCCAGGACGGCTGGCGCGTGGAACCGCTCGGTCCTGTTGACATACGCGGCTTCCAAGAACCCCGCACCGTGTTCCGGCTGCTGCTCTGTCGCCCCGACGACTGCGTGGTCGACCCCGTGTGCGGCATGCGCATCACTCCTGGCCCCATCACCCCGACGTTCACCACCGACCAAGGGCAGGTCTGGTTCTGCTCCTACTCCTGTCGCGACCGGCACCGATCAGCTTCCGCTGTTCGCGAAGCGACGTGACGAAAATGTGGAGGTGATCGCGTTTTCGTTGCTGCCAGTTGCCGGGAACCGCCCAGAGCCCCGGTTGCCGAGCTGTTGCGCGACGCCAGCGGTGGCGCAACTGGGCGCTGCACGGAGCCGTCGGGGTGGCTTTCGCCGTCGTGGCGTGAAGATCGTGCCTCGTGCTCTCGGCGAGCTGAACGCGCGGCAGATCGATGCAGCGTTCCTGTTCGGCGCGCTCACCAACCTCTTCATCGAGTGTGGTCCACTCGATCGGCGATTAGCGGCGGGAATGTGGTCTCATTGACCCGCAGCTCGGGGATCGGGGATCGGGGATCGGGGATCGGGGATCGGAGCGCGGTCGACCTGGTCGCTGACCTGCCGTACGGTATTTCGAGCCAGGGGTCGCCAGGACGGAAGTGGGTTGCTCATGACCACGATGGATCCAGCCAGCCAGACCTATGTAGGTGACACCGCCAGCCGGCCGGCTGGCATCCCAGCGCTGCTCATTCTCGCGGCCTTGGCCTCGTTGGGTGCCGGCGGGATCCACGCAGTGGCGGTGGGCGTCCACGCGTCTGCCACTCAGGCGATGTGGGCGTTCACGGCCGTTGCGGTTCTCCAGGTCGGGTGGGCGATCGCGGTCCTCGTTCGGCCGGGCCGGGCCGTGCGGTCGCGGCTGCCGGCGTGGCGGTCAACGTCGGCGCTCTGGCGGGATTCGTAGTCGCCAAGACGAGCGGACTCGCATTCATCGACGGGCTGGAGGAAGCTGAGGCCGTCGAGCTCGGCGACGGGATGGCCGCCTCGTTGGCCATGGTCGCGATCCTGGCAGCGACGAGATTTGCGATCAGCCCGGTGCGTGCAGCCGTCAGGCGCACCTGGGCCGCGCCTGCCATCGGAGTGTTGGCGCTCGCCCTGGCGATCCCGGGTATGGCCGCTGCCGCTCGGCCGGGCCACCACGCCGACGGCGGAGGCGCCGATCACAGTGGTAGCGAAACGGCTGCGGCTTCGGCGGACCATCACGGCGCGAATCAGGCCGTCGGAACGACCGGGGATGACCATAACGAGACTGCGGCCGCCAAGCCGTATGACCCTGCTGCACCAATCGACCTGGGCGGCACGCCGGGTGTCACGCCGACGGAGCAGGCGCGCGCTGAGAACCTCATCGCCAGCACACTGCACTCCCTGCCTGTGTATGAGGAGCCTTCGGCCGCCGAGGCGGCGGGGTTCAGCAGCATCGGAGATGGCGTCACCGGCTACGAGCACTTCATCAACTGGTCGTATGTGACTGACGGGCAGGCGCTGAACCCGGACCGGCCCGAGTCACTCGTGTACCAGGTCCGAAACGGCGAGAAGACGCTCGTCGCTGCGATGTTCATGGCGTCGCCCGGCACGACCCTCGACGACACTCCGGAGCTGGGCGGCGCGCTGACCCAGTGGCACATCCACGACAACCTTTGCTTCTCGAACGATCCCGAGGCGCCACGCGTCGCGGGCCTCACGGACGTACAGGGCGGGTGCCGGCCACCGACGGTGAAGCTGTCGCCAGTGCCGATGATCCACGTGTGGACGGTGCCCCATCCTTGTGGCCCGTTCGCCGCTCTCGAGGGTGTGGCGGGCGGACAGATCAAGGAGGGTGAGGAGAGGTTGTGCGATGAGGCGCACGGCGCCCACTGAGGTTGGCGTGTATGCGGGCCCTTCCGCTGGCGCGGCCTGTCCTGCACCCTTCCCCCGTCAACCGACGGTCAGCTCGCCCTCCATGCCTGACTCACGATGTCCTGCGATCCGGCAGTAGACCGTGTAGTCGCCGGGTTGTAGGCCACTGAGGTCCAGATCGGCCTGTTCGCCTGGGTTCAGCTCCGGTGTGTTGAGTTCTTGGCCCTCGACTGCCAGGTCGTGGACGGTGGTGCCGTCGTTTGTCACCGACAGCGAGCTGTCCGCGGAGACCTGGAGCGGGGCCGGCGCGATCGTGAACTCGTCCAAGGCGACCGATGCGGACGCGGAAGAGCCTGGGGCAGCGGGGGGCGTCGAGCGGTGTTCGTCGATGGAGCGCATGGCGAGGCCGACGGCGAAGACGGCGATGACGATTGCGATGAGCGCAATGGCGACGGCGAGGACGGCGAGGGTGTCGAAGGTCAGCTCGCCACCGCCTTTCTCGGGATGCGGGCCGGACGTTGTGGCCGGGGCCTTCTCTTCAATCGTCGTGCTCATTGGTCCTCCTCGACAACGAAGACCGACACCATCCCGAACATGCCGTGCGGGCTCTCGGCGTGCGTGAGGATGTGGCAGTGGAACGCCCACAGGCCCGGGTTGTCTGCGATCACAGTGGCGTCCCAACGCTCTCCCGGTGCCACGGTGATGGTGTCGCAGCGGAACGGTTGGGGCAGGGGATAGCCATCGCGTGCGAACACCTCGAAGGTGAGCCCGTGCAGGTGGATGGGATGCACCATGTTCCCCTCGTTCATGAAGCGGAAACGCACCCGCTCTCCGAGCTTCGCCGTGTAAGCGGCCGTGGCCGGGAAGCCCTTCCCGTTGATGGTGAAGCCGCCGAGCGCATCGTTGAGGATGTAGAGGTAGTCACGGTCGTGGGCCGGTTCGTTGGCGGGGTTGCTCGGCTCGACGATCAGCGCACCGAGCAGGCCGCGCGTCACCTGTTCTGCGGCGTTGTGGTGCGAGTGGTACATGTGGCTCCCGAACGGACCCGCCACGAACTCGTAGGTGTACGTATCGCCGGGCTTGATGGCGTCCTGGGTGAGGAACCCGACACCGTCCTGGTCGTTGGGAACCCGCTGCCCGTGCCAATGGACGGTTGTGCTCTCGGCGAGCTCGTTGGTGACTTCGACCCTGACCCGCTGGCCCTCCACGGCGCGCAACGTGGGTCCCGGGACCACGCCGTTGTAGGCCATGGCCTTCTCGATCGTTCCCGGCGTCACCTCCCAGTCGACTTCGCTGCACGTCAAGCGGAAGACTCGGGTGTCGCCGTCCATCTCCCACTCGAGGTCTTGCGCTCCGAGCCCGGCGGTGATCGGTTCCTTCATGTTGGTCAGGAAGGCGTCGATGCCTTCCTTGTGCATGGCGTCCATCTCGTCGACGTCCATCGCCGCAGGGGACGGCGTGGCGGTATGCCCGGTGTCATCGCCCTGAGCTGTACTCCCCTCAGCCGCTTGCACGTCCGTCGGCCACGCCGCGAGCGCCGTCGTGCCGACGACGGTCGCCCCGGTGATGCCGCCAGCGACCAATCCCATGAACAAGCGACGGTCGACCGTCCCTTGCCCGCCTGGTGCTCTCTGTGTCATAGCTGCCTTGGCTCCAATCGACTTTCGGTGGCCGTTCTGCAGTCAGAGGATCGGCCCTGGGACGTGAGGGCGACAGGGCCGAAGGTCCTTCCCGGTGCGTGACATCCGGCGCTTGGGCATGCGGGAAGTGAGGCGTTGGGTGCCTAGCCTCAGGCTCGCTGCTGCGTGTGCGGGGTCAGACGTATCCGTCAATGAGCGACAGGACGGGGAGACCGGTGACAAGGAGTCACGAGATGCCGAACGACGAGTGGACGGCCGCCCCGAAGAGGGAAGCGGTGGAGCAGCACCGCCATCGAGGGTCGACGACGCTGCGCCTACGTGTTTTGCGATCGCCTAGCCATCGAGCGTGACGGTGCGACGTCGGCTGGCGCTGGGAGGTGCCTTCGCGCTGGTCGTCGTGGCCATGGGTGCCTGCGGGGCCCCCGAGAACTCGCCAGCGCGTGTTCTGGAGCGCCGGTTGGCGTCCGCCGAGGCCCAGGAGCGTTACAGCCTCGAGTACGAGTCCGCTTTCGGTGACGTTCTGGACTGCGCCACTGGTGCTCCACAACGCTTCAGCGCCGACGTCGACCTCGCAAGCGGGGTGATGGAAGTGAGGACCCCCCGCCGGGGAGGTGGTCCGACGGTGGTGTTGGTCGACGAGGCAGCGTGGGTGCACCGGTCGCTGTTCGCGGAACCCGTCGTTCCAGCCGATTGGCTGGTCGTCGACGGCAGCGAGCCGTCCGCTGCCCGTCGACACCTGCTCGAGGTGCTCGGCCCGGCGGTGGGCGAGTACGCCCAGCCTGGCGGATTCGCGCCGAACGGGAACACGGTTGCGGTGTCGGCTCTGGAGGTGGCCGAGGACGTCCGTTCGCTGGGCGCAGACCGGATCGGCGACGTCGCCCTCGACCAGTACGAGATCGTCGTGGACGCGGAGCGTCTCGACGCGCTGGGCTCCACAGGGCAGCCGACCGACGGCGATGAGGTTGCGCAGCAAGTCACGCTGGTCCTCGATATCTGGGTCGGTGCCGACGGCCTCGTACATCGGCTCACCGTGGCAGGCATCGCGGCCGGCTCCAGTGACGCCGAGATGCCAGGCTGGTCCGTCGACTACCGCTATGACCAGGCGCCGTTGAAACCGCCTACCGTGCCGGACGACCATGTCATGCTGGCCGACATCGATGTCGAGGCCCTGCGCATCGCCTCGGCAGAGCAGTGTCAGCTCGGCACTTGAGGTCGGGCCTCGTGACCTCCCGCAGCCCCTACGCGATACGGAGCGACATCAGCGGAACCATCTCGAGCGGCTCGAACCCGATGCTCCCGGTGATGTCGGAGTCCCGCCCCGCCCGTTCGCTCATCACCAGCCGACCTGCCTACGCTTCCTGCATGGCTCGGAACGCTCGCCCCATGCTGTGGCTGCTTCCGATAGGTCTGGCACTCGGTCACCTCATCGGTACGTGCTTCGGCGAGCATGCCGGAGCCCCGACGTTCGAGAGCGGCGGGCGACTCTTCCCGGCGCTCGGGCTGCTCGGAGCGCCGCTGGCGGTTCTCGGTCTCCTTCAGCTGTTCAGCGCCGGTCAAGACCGGACCGCGATTCGGCCGAGCTACACACAGGTCATCGTCCTCCAGGCGGCAGCGTTCCTGGCGATCGAGGCCGCGGAGCACCTGGCGACGGGGGTGCCGATAGGTCGAATGTTCGGACACCCGGGTCTGTGGTGGGCGCTGGTCGGCCAGATCGTCGTCGCGTATCTGGTGGTAGCTGCGGCTCGGCTGGCGGTTGCCGCCGGCAACCTGCGAGCCGAGATGGCCAGGCCGGACTGGCCGCCGGTCGCAACGCTGATGCGACCGGGACTCTGCTGTGATCTCGTCGAGCAGTGGCGTTGCGGTGGATCCGTCCGGCGTCGCGGTCCTCCGCTGAGCCTCTTGCGCTGAACGACCTCTCGGGAGTGCGTCGACTTCGTCCCGGGTCAGGTGAAAGACCTCGCTGACGAAGCATGATCGAGCCTCCCGCCGCAGCTTTGTGCCGCGGTGCGGTGAGCGGTACGTGGCTGAGGGCCCGCGCTGCCCGCAACGCCGGGCATGTCTCGGTCGCAACGAGCCTGCCCGCGGCCCGGCAGGGCGTCTGGGCCGGCAGCGTCGTCGTGCCGTCGCCTCGGAGCCACCGTGGCAACCCTCCCTTCGATTCTGGAGCAACTGCATGAACAAGAACATCACGATCCCTCTCGGTCTCATCGCTGCGGCTCTCGTTGCGGTGGTGGCGATCGGGGCGACGAGCGGTGACGGCGCCGACACCCCACCCGCGCGGTCCGCGTCTGACCGGGTCGTCCGGCCCGACAGCCAGAGGTTGTCGACTGGGGAGGACCAGAAGGTGACGTTCGTGGAGTTCTTGGACTTCGAGTGTGAGGCGTGCGGAGCCGCGTACCCGTTCGTCGAGCAGCTCCGCGAGGCCTATGAGGGCCGGGTGACGTTCGTGGTCCGACACTTCCCGCTGCACAACAACTCGGTTGCGGCGGCAAAGGCAGCTGAAGCAGCGGGAGCGCAGGGGAAGTTCGAGGAGATGTACCAGAAGCTCTTCGAAACCCAAGCCAGCTGGGGGGAGAGCAGCGAGTCGAAGGAGGAGGTGTTCTTCGGGTTCGCCGAAGAACTCGGCCTCGACATGGAAGCGTTCAAGGCCGACTACGACGACCCAGCGACAGAACAGAAGATCAACCGGGACCAGGCCGACGGCAGAGCGCTCGGCGTCCAAGGAACTCCGACGTTCTTCATCAACGGAGACAAGATCGAAGCCCGCTCGGCCGACGAGTTCGTCGTCAAGCTCGATGCGGAGCTCGCAGAGTGATCACTCAACAAGCCGCACGGGGTGACCCGTGGGACCGAACACTTCGCTGGCTCTACCTGGCAGCAGGTGGGATCGGGCTCGTTGCGGCGGCCACCCTCCTGATCGAGCGGATCGAGTTGCTGGAGGACCCGAGCTACATTCCACCGTGCAACATCAACCCGATCCTCAGTTGCGGATCGGTGATGACCACCGATCAAGCCTCGGTGTTCGGCTTTCCGAACCCGATCATCGGTGTCGCCGCCTTTCCGGTGGTGCTCGCTACGGCGATGGCGCTCATCGCCGGGGCGCGGCTCGCCCGTTGGTACTGGAACGGATTGCTCGCGGGAGCGGCAGCGGGCGTCGTGTTCATCCATTGGCTGATGTTCCAAAGCCTGTACCGAATCGGCGCACTGTGTCCTTACTGCATGGTGGTCTGGGTGGTGACGATCCCCGTGTTCTGGTACACGGCGCTCCGTCAAGCACGTACCTCCGCAGCGCTCAATGCTGGTCCGGCAGCGCGAGTCGTCAGGATCGCCTCGGAGTACCACGGCGTGGTGTTGACCGTCTGGTACCTCGTGATCGCTGCGCTCATTGCGCGTCGCTTCTGGTACTACTGGGAGACCTTGCTGCCGTGACGACCCGACCAGGTGTTGACAAGGGCGCGGCCTACCTGCCGCCGGCATGTCGAAGGTGGCGACTGCGACGACTCTGTGTTGCGTTGGCTGCAGCGGCCGTCGTCGTCGGGTGTGCGAGCCTCAGCGACTCGACTGTTGCCGGGGAGCTCACGGTGACCGATGCAACGATCGACTGGCCTGCGAACCCTGATGTTGCCGCTGTTCGGCTCACCGTCCGCAACGGCACCGACACCGACGATGTTCTGCAGGGGGCCAGCAGCAGCGTCGCCGAAGCCTCGGTACACCGGTCGGCCACCGATGCCGAAGGTCGCTCGACGATGAAGGAGGTGCAACGCCTCGACATACCTGCGGGCGAGACCGTGCGCTTCCAACCGGGTGGTCTTCATGTGATGTTGCGAGGGCCGAGCCCGGCCTTGGAGATCGGTGACAAGGTAACGGTGACCTTCAGGTTCGAGAAGGCCGGAGCCCGCAGTGTCGATGCCGAGGTGGTCGAACCTGACGCTGACACAGACACGATGAGTGACATGGAGGCTCACGATGAATGAACTCGTGTGGACCCGCCGGCGATTTCTAGGTGCCTTGGGAGCTGGTGCAGCTGCTCTCGCTGTCGCCGGCTGCGGCTCCGGGGACCCTGGAACGCCACAGGCCGACGCAGCATCGACGTCGTGGGGTGGGGTGCTCGTCGATCCTGGGCTCGAGAAGCCCGACGTCACCCTGACCACGACCGATGGCAGTCCGTTTCCGTTCCGGGAAGCGACCGACGGCAAGCTCACCTTGTTGTTCTTCGGGTTCACCAACTGCCCGGACCAATGCCCCATCTGGTTGAACTCCGTGGCACGGGCGAAAGAAGAGATCGGATCGGGACCGGGTAGCGATCCCCAGGTGCTGTTCGTCGGCGTCGACGTAGCTCGCGACACACCCGAGGTGCTTGATGAGTACCTCGGGCGCATCGACGAGTCCTTCATCGGTCTCACCGGGCCCGAGTCCGTGATCGCTGCAGCCAACAGTGCGCTCTACTTCCCCGACATCCTGATTGGGAGTCCGGATGCCAGCGGCGACTATGAGGTCGGTCACTACGGGCGAGCCGCCGCTTTCAGTCCTGACAACCTCGCCCACCGACTGTACGGCTACGACGTCCGACCCTCGGAACTCGCTCGAGATCTCCCCCGCCTCGCCAGCGGTACCTACCAGTAAGAGACAAGGACCCGATTCATGAGACCCATCAGCCGACTAGTCCTGGCCTCGGCGACGTTCGTGGCCGCTGCGTCAGTCGTACTTCCGTCCACCGCCTCAGCACACGCTGACGCCGATGTCGTGGCGGTTGCTGCCGGCGAGCAGGTGACCATCAGCTTTCGCCCCAACCATGGTTGCGGCGAGTCGCCCACAACCGAGATCGCTGTACGAGCCCCGATCAGTGGCGTCATTGGTGAGGAGGTCGAGGGATGGACGTCCAGCTCCGCCACTGATGGCGAAGGTCGCACCGTCGTCGAGTGGAAGGGAGGCTCGCTTCCGGTCGACGTGACCGGAGAGTTCCCCATCACCTTCACCGCCCCTGACGACGTCGGGACGTTGTTGTTGTTCCCTGCGGTGCAGATCTGCGAGAACGGCGAGGAGTACGCGTGGATCGACGGGGACCCCGAGTCCGACACCCCAGCACCCAGACTGCTCATCCTGGCCCCCGGGTCCGACACTGCCACGTCCGTCGACGAAGTACCCCCAGACGCACCCGGTCGCGACCAGCTGACCGCTGTCATCGATACCGCCCCGCCCACCTCGGTAGTAGCCACGACCAGCACCGCCGCCAGCGAATCGGCCACCACCGACGCTGCTGAGCCGACCACGTCGGGCTCACCGAGCAGCACGACATCATCGAGCGAAGCCGGGCCAGACAGCGGTAACACCGGATCCAGCGCCGTCGCCGTGGTCCTCATCGGTGGCGTCGCCGTCGTCCTGGTGGGCGGAGGGTTCTATCTCTGGCGTAGAGAACGATGACCACGCCCAGGAGTCCTCTGTTGTCGAGCGGTAGGTGATTCGATGTCGACCCGCGAACGCCGTGTCTCTGGCTCGGGAGGTCAAGTTCCTCGCACCAGGAGCCGTCGCGTAGTCGCGCTCATGACGGCTCTCAGCGTCGTCGCTGTTCTGCTCGCTGCGTGTGGTAGCAGCGACGGTCCCGAGCTGACGTTGCCAGCCGGGAGTTTGGCTGCCGACGGACAGCAGATCGCAACGAGTCGTGGCTGCGTCTCATGTCACAGCACGAACGGCAAGCGTAAGGCAGGGCCCACCTGGAAGGGGTTGGCCGGGTCAGAGGTGCAGCTCAGCAACGGCGACGCCGTCACCGCTGATGCGGGCTACCTGGCCCGCTCGATCACTGATCCTGGTTCCGAGATCGTCGACTCCTTCGCGCCGACGATGCCGAGTTTCGACCTCTCCCAAGATGAAGTAGATGCGCTGGTCGCCTTCATCGAGGCCCTCAGCTCATGACGTTGTACATCCATCGATCGACTCCTCACTGCAAGAAGTGGGTTCCTTCACCGCCTGGGTGCGGTGAACCCTTACTCCGCAGGGTGGCGCACGTCACGGTGGGCAACGGCCGGCATGGTCGCGGCCGCCACTACGGTGATCCACCGTCCCTCTCGATGAGGCCAGGCGCGCCGCTGGCGACCAGGCCTGAAGGAGACTCTGCATGACCACGCATCAGGTTTCTCGAGGGTCACCAGAGACAGCGTCGCCGCCCTTGGCCGAACGCCCGGTGACCCATGCGGTCGGTGAGCGGCCGCCCTTCGGGGCGATGGCGAGACTCGACCACGATCAACTCGTCGCAGAACAACGAGCAACGTTGCAGGCGCCCCGACGTCGAGCGTCGTGGTCAGCTCGTGGGTTGTTCGCAGTGATGGACATCCTCTACGGCAAGGAACGCACCTTGCCGAAGTTCAGGGTGCTCGAACTGGTTGCCCGAGTGCCGTATCAGGCTTGGGAGAACGTGGCCTATGTGGCGATGACCCACACCGCACGGCAACAGGACTTCGCCCGCCGGATCTTCGACAAGGTACGGGTCAGCCGGTTCGAGCAGGACAACGAGCAATGGCACCTGCTGATCCTCGAGGAGATGGTGGACGAACAACCCGAACGACTCGGCTTCATCCGCCACCGGATCGTCCCCCAGATACTGGCGTTCACCTACTACCAGCTGTCGTGGTTCATGTACGCCCTCCGCCCGGCATGGAGCTACCGACTCAACGCTGACTTCGAAGACCACGCCGAGCACGAGTACGCCCTCCTGGTCCAAGAGCACCCGGAGTGGGAGACCACGGCGTACGACGGATCGTTCGTGGATGACTACGGCAGCTACGACTCGCTCGCCGACCTGTTCCGGCAGATCGGGTACGACGAGCGTCTCCACAAGCTGGAGAGCGAGGCTCGCATGAAGGACTCTCGCTTTCGCTGATCGATCGTCAGGGCGAGCCGCAGGCGGAGGAGGTACTGACCCGTGACCCGAACTCTGTGAGGGATGACCCGACGGGGTAGGTGACCCAGAGGAGCGACAACATGGAAGATCCCTGCGCACTGCCGCTGATCCCTGGCCAGGCGACGACCATCACCGAGACCGTCCAGGGCCTGAAGCCGATGGGCGACCTGTCACGGTTCGCGATCGAGGACCTCACACTCGAGGAGGAAGACGAGTTCTTCAGGATCCTCGAGGAGAGCTGACGAGAGCGCAGTCGTCTTCTACACTCGCTTCTACACCGCGGGCTGGGATTGGCTGGTCCGCAGTGGTACGGACTGGCACGTC
>CAZVVS010000142.1:0-11617 GCA_964630585.1 uncultured Gordonia sp. | reverse complement strand
AGTGGGCAGAGCTGCTCGCCGGTGCGCCTGAACTCGTGCCCCACTCGACGCCGGAGGCGGTCGATCCGTTCATGCTGATCTTCACGTCGGGGACCAGCGGTGACCCCAAGCCCGTTCGCCTGGCGCACATGCTGATCCCGTTCGCCGGGCCGCCGCTCGTCGAGAAGTTCGGCATCACCGCCGACGACGTCTGCTACCTGTCGATGCCGCTGTTCCACTCCGCGGTGCTGCTCGGCGGCTATTGCGTGGCCGCGGCGTCGGGTGCCGCGATGGTCCCGGCGAAGTTCTCCGCGTCGACCTTCCTGTCCGATGTCCGTCGCTTCGGTGCCACGTACATGCACTACGTCGGCAAGCCGCTTGCGTTCATCCTGGCGACTCCCGAACAATCTGACGACGCCGACAACCCGCTGCGCGCCGCATTCGGCAACGAGGCCAGCGACCGCGACCTCGACGAGTTCG
The DNA here is from genome assembly GCA_964630585.1 of uncultured Gordonia sp. Lineage (GTDB taxonomy): Bacteria > Actinomycetota > Actinomycetes > Mycobacteriales > Mycobacteriaceae > Gordonia. The sequence goes on along the minus strand of CAZVVS010000142.1, from coordinate 11,158 downwards.
CCCGACGGTTCGACTGCATGGTGTGGGACGGCTACGGCTCCAGCGAGCTCGCGATCATCATCACCCGCGAACCCGGCACGCCGAAAGGCTCGATCGGCAAGGGCTTCCCCGGCGTCGCCATCTACAACCCGGCGACGTCCACCGAGTGCGCGGTCGCGCAGTTCGACGAGACCGGCGCACTCGCCAATCCCGAGGAGGCGATCGGAGAGCTCGTCAACACCTCCGGAGCGGGGATGTTCACCGGCTACTACAACGACGAGGCGACGACCTCGGAGCGCTTGCGCGACGGGAAGTACTGGTCGGGCGACCTCGGCTACCGCGACGCTGACGGTTGGATCTATCTGGCCGGGCGCACCGGCGATTGGATGCGGGTCGACGGGGAGAACATGACGGCCGGGCCGATCGAGCGGATCCTGCAGCGGATGCCCGAGATCGGGCAGGTCGTCGTGTACGGCGTCCCCGACGAGACCGTCGGCGACGCAGTCATGGCCGCCGTCGTGCCCAGCGGCACCGGCGAGCTGTCTCCCGATGCGTTCGCCGGCTTCCTCGCCGAGCAGTCCGACCTCTCGCCGAAGGCGTGGCCGCGCTACGTCCGCATCAGCGCGCAGCTGCCGACGACCGCGACCAACAAGATCGTGAAGCGCACCCTCAAGCAGGAGGGCGCGACCGCGCATACTGATGAGCAGCTCTGGGTGCGCGAAGCACGCGGAACCGCCTACTCCGCCTAGGGATTCCATACACTGGACCGCGTGAGCCAACCCAGCGGCCAGTACTATCCAGTCCCCGTCGGCGATGATCGTCGGGCGGCGGTGCGAGCCAGTGACGCCGACCGCGAGCGCGCGCACGGCTTCCTGTCCGCGGCGATGAGCACGGGCGTGCTAGCCACCGACGAGTACACCGATCGGGCGGCCAACGCGATGGTGGCGGTGACCCTCGCCGATCTCGATGCCCTGTGCGCCGACCTGCCGCTGGGCCAGATCGGCGGTGCGCTCGCCGCGTCGACTCCGACGGAGATCCGAGTCAGCTCCTCCGGCGCGGAGCCGCTGCGCAAGGCGAAGGCGCTACTCAGTTCAGCGTCGGTTGGTGGTGGATCGGTAGTCGCCGATTCCCTGAAGGTGTCGGCGGTGCTGGCCAGCGTCGAGCTCGACCTGCGTGACGTCGAGTTCACCGCTCCCGTCCTGACAATCAGAGTCCGCGCAGTCTTTGGGAGTGTCCGCATCGTGGTCCCACCGGACGTGACGGTCGAGATCCACGGCAGCAGCGTGGTCGGCAGCTTCAATGCGGGCGCGGCGGGCCGGGGTTCCCCCGGTGCGCCCCGCGTGGTGATCCGCGGCTCGGCGTTCATGGGTGGCGTCGACGTGGAGCGTATTGCCCGGGGTCAGTACATCGGCCCGACGCTTCCGCGTTAGCCGCAGAACTCGGCCACTGGATCTTGCTGCGTCTAGCCGCCCAGGTAGGCGGCCTCGAGTCGGGGCAGGTCCGCGGCGAGGGCGGCGGCGTCGTCTTGCAGCGCGATATTCCCGTGCGCCAGCACGACGGCCCGGTCCGCGACGGCCAGCGCGAGTCGCACGTGCTGCTCGACGAGGACGATGGCGGTGCGGTCGGTCGAAGCGACGTCGCGCAGCGTCGGCAGGATGGATTCGACGATCACCGGGGCCAGGCCCATGCTCAGCTCGTCGATCAGCAGCACCTTCGGGCGTTGCAGCAGGGCCCGCGCAATCGCCAGCATCTGTTGCTCGCCGCCGGAGAGCGACCCCGCGGCCACATTCATCCGCTTGCCCAGCGCCGGGAAGTACTCCAGCGTCGAGGCCACCGCGCTCTGGTAGGCCGCGCGCCCGCCCCGCGATGCCAACCGCAGATGCTGTTCGCACGTCAGGTTGCGGAACAGGGACCGGTCGTCGGGGACCAACACCAGCCCGTTGCGCACCGCGGCGCGCGGATCACCCGAGCGCAGCGACTCGTCGTCGACGAAGACCTCGCCGCCCAGCCGCGGGAGCAACCCGGCCAGCGTCATCAGCACCGTCGTCTTCCCGGCGCCGTTGGGCCCGAGCAGCGCCAGAATCTCACCCGGTTCGACAGTCAGGTCGAAACCCCGCACGCACGGGTTCTTGTTGTAGCCGGCGTCGACTCCGGCACACCGCAGGCCGCTCATGACCGCACCTCTTCCTGGTAGTCGCCGGCGGTGCCGTTCTCGTCGGACCCGGAATGATCGGCGCTGCCGAGGTAGGCCGCGATCACCCGCTTCTCGGAGCGGATCAAATCTGGCGGGCCGCTGGCGATGACCTCACCAAGGTCGAGCACGACCACGCGATCGCAGAGCCGCAACACCAGGTCCATGTCGTGGTCGATGAGCAGCATCGTCACACCACTGTTCGCCGCGGCGCGCAGCCGCTCGCCGAGCCACCGGCTCTCCGTCGAGTCCAGTCCGGCGGCCGGTTCGTCTAACAGGGCCACCGTCGGGCGTCCGGCGAGCACACGGGCCACCGACACCAGCTGGCGCTGACCCTGGGAGAGGTCGGCCGCGACGACGTCGGTGAGATCGGAGATCTCCAGCAGGCGCAGTGCCCGGCTCACCGATCCAGCGACGTCCCGGTCACCGCGGGCGACGCCGACACCGACGTTCTCCGCGACGGTGAGCTCCTCGTAGAGCTCGATGTCCTGGAAGCTGCGACCCAAGCCGGCGCGGGCACGACGATGGGGGACGAGCCCGGCCAGGTCGACGTCGCCGAGCTTGATCTGACCGGTTGACGGTACGAAGCCACTGATGGCGTCGACGAAGGTCGTCTTGCCCGCACCGTTGGGGCCGATCAGCCCGACGATCTCTCCGGGGCGCAGGTCGAGGTCCACACCGCTCACCGCGGTGATCGGGCCGTACGCGACGGTGATGTCAGAGGCCGTGAACACCGGCCGGGGCCGCGTACCGGGCTCGATCGAGTCGTCGGCCGCGACGTCGGACGATACTTCGTCGGCGACCTTGACGACGGCTGCGGAGTCTTCGTCGGTCAATGCCGCCGTGCCGATGGCGCCGCCAACCGGTGTCGCACGCCGCCCCGACAACCAGGATGGCAACGGGATCCGGTGCAGGTGTCCGCTGATGCCGTCGGGGCTGGTTACGACCGTGAGGATCAGCAGGATGCCGGTGGCGAGCATGTAGTAGTCGCCGAAGTGGACATATTTGTCCATGACAAACGCCAGCAGGGCGCCCGGCGCGATGATGCCGCCGAGTAGGGCGCCCGAGATCGACGTGACGCCGGCGATGTAGAACGCAGCGAATAGCCCGATGCCCGCAAGGACGGCGAAAGTCGACGCGGTGGCGACGGTCTGTTGGTAGGCGAGCAGCACACCGCCAAGGCCGGCGAGGAACGAGGCGATCGCGAAGGCGGTCAGCTTGATCACTCCCACATTGATCCCGGAGGCGGCCGCGGAGCGCTCGTTGGCGCGGACCGCGAGCATCGCCGCGCCGAGTCGGGAACGCCGCAGGTAGGCGACGCCCAGCGCACAGGCGACGAGGACCACCAGGCACAGAATGCCGAAGGAGATGCGGTAGCCGTCGCCGGACCCGACCGCGAGGTCGATGCCGAAGATCTTCGGGTCGGGGATGCGCAGCGCGGCACCGTCGTTGAGGTTCTTGAGCTGTTCGGTCTGTCCGTTGAGGTCGGGGTTCTGGAACCACGCCTGCTCGAGGAACACCGCGAGCGCCAGCGTCGCGACCATGAGGGGGAGCCCCCGGACACGCAGCGACGGGAGGCCCACGATGACGCCGATGAGGGTGGCGATGAGCGCTGCCAGCAGGGGCGCGAGCGGGAACGGCAGCCCCCAGTCCATGGTGATCCGGGCCAGCGCGAAGGCGCCCGCGCCGGCGAGGGTCAGTTGCGCCAGCGACACCTGCCCGGCGTATCCGGTGATGACCAGCTGCGAGAGCGCGATGATCCCGAAGATCATGCTCATGATCACCGCGAGGCGCAGGCTGCCCGAGCTCAGGTAGAGGGCGGCGATCACAACGACGACGCCGAGGACCGTCGGGACGAGGAGCCGGTTGGGGCGCGGCGAGCGCCCGAGGTCCTGGCGGATCAGGGCGCCGCGCCCCGGTAGCGCCTGGCCGCGAACCAATAGGAACGCGAGGATCAGGACCAGCGGTACGGCCTCGCCGAGGCCGTACTTGGGGAGCCAGCTGAAAACGTCCTGGAGTTTGGTGACCTCGCTCATCAGCATGCCGATGACCAGGCCGGCGCCGACGGTGACGCCGATGCTGGTGAAGTTGCCAACCAGCGCGGCGGCCAGCGCCGGGACGAGGAAGAGGCTGTAGGCGAACGGGCTCAGCGTCGTGATCGGCGCGATGAGGATGCCGACGAGCCCGGCGACCGCCGACGAGAGTGCCCAGTTGGCGACGGCGATCCGGTTGGGCGAGAGCCCGGTGACCAGGGCGCCCTTCTCGGATTCGGCGGCCGCCTCGGTGGCAATGCCGAAGCGGGTATAGCGCAGGACCAGGGCAGCGCAGATCGCCAGGCCGATCACGACTGCCGCCAACCAGAAGTGGTCGGTGGTGACGCGTTGGCCGCCGATGGTCAGCCCGCCTTGCGGGAAGATGTAGCGGACCGGCGGGGAATCGTCCTTGACGCGCAGGGCGATCAACGCTTGGAGCACGAGCATGACGCCGATGGCGGCAACGGCCTTGGCGAGCGCGGGCGCGGTGCGCATCGGTCGGAAGATGATGAGGTACAGCAGGATGCCGAGCACGGTCGCGATGAGCACGGCGATCACCAGCGCGGGGACGACGCCGAGCTTGGTGCCGAGGTCGATCTTCGCCTCGAAGCCGGGGATCGGGTTGAACAGCTTGCCCTGCCGGAGGTAGGCGTAGTTGTACGCCGCGTACAGCGCGATCGCCCCGGTCGCGAAGTTGACCACTCCGGAGCTCTTGTAGGTCATCACCAGGGCCAGACCGAGCGCGGCGTAGACGGCGCCGTTGCCGATGCCCATGGCGAGGTAGGCCACATAGTCCATGGTGCTGCTCGTCCTTCTGTAGATCGTGTGTCAAAAGGGGTGACAACGTGTTCGGGGGCCGCACTGAGGCGGCCCCCGAACGTCGTCATTATCAGTTCACGACGGTGCTGTTCTCCAGCTTGCCGTCGGGGCCCACGTCGCTGACCAGGATCGACGTGCTGCACAGGTTTGGCGCCTTGGGGAAAGCCTGGCCGTTGCAGGTGAAGGTCAATCCGGGTGCCGCCGGGACGGGGACGTCCACGGCCGACTTCAGCGCGGTGGTGTACTGCTGCGCGGTAATCGGTCCGGCCGGCAGGTTCTTGCCGACCTCGCCGAGCGAGGTGATCACCTGGTAGCCCAGGTACGCCAGGCCGTTCGGGTCGACGTCGGGTGCGTACTTCGCGAGGATCGAGCGGTACTGGACCACCGTCGGGTCGTCACCGGTCGTGATGACCGTGGTGAAGGCCTTGGCACCCTCGACCGCGTCTTGACCGACGTTGTCGGTCACCATCTTGTCCAGGCAGCTGGCGATCAGGTACTTCGGCACGTCGGGCGCCGCGGTCTTGAGGGCCTTCAGGCTGGAGATGCACTGACGGGTGTCGCCCAGGATGGTGACGGCGTCGGGCTTGTCGGCCAGGCCGGCGGTGATCTGCGGCGTCGGGTCGGCGACGTTCGACGGGATCGTCACGATCTTGACGTCGATGCCGGCCGGCTTGAAGAAGGCCTGCGCCATCTGGCCCACCGAGGCGGCCGCGTCGCCGCTGTCGCCGATGAGGATGGTGAACTTCTTGACCCCGGCCTTCGCGGCGGTCACGGCTTGGCCCTTGAGGACGGCCACCGTGCCGCCCGAGAACATGTAGCCGCCGGGAGCGCCCATCTCGACGGCCGAGACGGGGGCCTGCGACACGTACGGGATGCCGGCACGCGCGGCGATGGGCAGCATGACCGCGCCCTGCGCAGTCAGCGGCACCGCGATAACGGCGACCTTCTTCTCGACGAACTCGTTGATGCACTTGGTGGCCGACGCGGGGTCTTCCTGCTGGTTGCAGAGGACCAGGTCGATCTTGTGGCCGTTGATACCGCCACCGTTTTCATTGATGTACTTGGCGGCGGCCTCGCCGCCCTTGGCGATCTGCGGGATCGAGACCGCGCCGCCCGAGGAGCCGATCAGGCCGATCTTGATGGCTTCGCCGGTGGCGGCGTCCTTCGACAGTTCGACCGTCGGGCCGTCGTCCTTGGAGTCGTCCGAACACGCGGTCAGCGTGCCCAGCACCAGTGCGCCGGCGGCACCGACGGCGAATGCCGAACGGACCGTCCGTCGGGCATACAAGGGTGTTTTCACGGGTGGTTTCCCTTCGATTGAGGTAGACGTGGGCAAAACGCTAACGCGTTCTACCTCAACGATGTCCGTATTCGAGCAAACAGTGGCCGCGCGGTTCGGGACCCGTCATGTCGACGGGTCCCGAACCGTACCGCTACTTCAGCGCGACGCTGTTCTCCAACTTGCCGTCGGTGCCGACGTCGCTGACCAACACGCCCATGCTGCACACACTGGGGGCCTGGGGGACGGCGGTTCCGTTGCAGGTGAACGTCACACCGGGAGCCGCGGGGAACGGGAGGTCTTTGCCCGTCTTCAACGCCGTCGTGAACTGCTGCGCGGAGATCGGACCGGCCGGCAGGGTCGCGCCGACCTCGCCGAGCGACATCATCACCTGGTAGCCGAGGTAGGCCAGGCCGTTAGGGTCGACGTCGGGCGCGTAGGCGGCCAGGATCGACCGGTACTTCACGACCGAGGGGTCGTCTCCGGTCGTGAGGATGGAGGTGAAGGCCTTGGCGCCCTCGATCGCGTCGACGCCGACGGCGTCGGTCACCGTTTTGTCCAGGCAGCTCGGGATGAGGTAGCGCGGCACATCGGGCGCGGCCGTCTTGAGGGCCTTCAGGGCGCTGACGCACTGTCGGGTGTCGCCGAGGACGGTGACGGCGCCGGGCTTGTCGGCCAGGCCGGCGGTGATCTGCGGCGTGGCGTCGGCGACGTTCGACGGAATCGTCACGACGTTGACGTCGATGCCGGCCGGCTTGAAGAATGCCGGGGCCATCTGGCCCACCGAGGCGGCAGCGTCGCCACTGTCACCGATGAGGATGGTGAACTTCTTGACGCCGTTCTTGGCGGCGGTCTGCGCCTGACCGCTGAGGAGTGCGAGGGTTCCGCCGCTGAGCGCGAATGCGCCGGGAGCGCCCATCTCGACGGGGGAGACGGCCGAATGCGTCACGTAGGAGATGCCGGCGCGCGCGAGGACGGGGACCATGACTGCGCCCTGCGAGGTCATGGGGACGGCGACGACGGAGACCTTCTTCTCTACGAACTCGTTGGCGCACTTGGTCGCCGACGCGGGGTCTTCCTGCTGGTTGCAGAGGACCAGGTCGATCTTGTGACCGTTGATACCGCCGGCATTCTCATTGAGGTACTTGGCCACGGCCTCGCCGGCCTTGGCGACCTGTGGCACCGAGACGGCTCCGCCGGAGGCCCCGAGCAGACCGATCTTGATCGGCTCGCCGGTGGCGGCATCCTTCGACAGTTCGGTGGTCGGACCGTCCTTTGTGGCGTCATTCGAACACGCGGTCAGCGTGCCGAGTACCAATGCCCCGGCGGCGCCGGCGACAAGTGCCGAGCGGGCGATCCGCCGGGTGTACGGAGATGGTTTCATTGTGGGGTTCCCTTCAATTATGGAGCGGCTTGTAATGGAATATAACGTGACGCTAGTCACAACAGGGCGGTTAAGGCAAAACGACTGCTGGGGTCCGACTGAGAGATCGCCAAGAATCTCGTCGAAGTACCGCCGGAGAGGCCTTGGCTGCACAGTTTGGGGAAGCGATCCGGGTAGCCTGGGCGGTTGAGCGCCCGAGGTCCCGGGGTAGGTGCAGAGAGCAGGAACAGTGAAGGTGTGGCAGCGGATCGGACTCGTCGCGGGAGCGGCTGGGCTGGTCGTGGGGATGTGCACGGCATGTGGTGGCGACGACTCCACGGCGTCCGCGCCGATCACCGCCACGTCGGTGACGACGACGCAGTTCGAGTCGCCGACGATCACCGCCCCCTCGGGCACCGACACCTCCAAGCCCGGACTGCCCGCCACTGCGCCCAACCCGTCGACGACGCAGCCGAAAGACTTCCCCGGCTCGACGAAGAAATCCGAAGCCGCGACCGCGCCGGTCAGCGGGAAGGCCAAGCGCTACCTGGATGCTCTCAAGCGCGACGGCGTCGTGATCATGGGCGACACTGACAACACGATCGCGCTGACTATGGCGCAGTTCGTCTGCGACCAGCGCGGCAAGAACGGGGACCCGACGTCGATGAAGGCCTTCGTCGTCGCGGCCGTCGGCCCCGGCGAGAAGACGGTGGAATCGGCCAACATCAAGGCGGACAAGGTGATTCGGGCCGCACACGAGAACTACTGCTGACCCCATGACGACCGCCACCCCTCGGCGCACCAAAACGCGCCGCTGGCTGATCCTCATCCTGATCCTCATCGCGGTGATCGCACTGGTCCTCTGGCTGCTGCGCGCCTGCGCGCCGCCGAAGCCGGGCCCGCCAACACCGACGCCGACGCCGACCCCGACGAGCCCGACCGCGCAGCCGGCGGATTGCCCCGACGTGGAGGTCGTCGTTATCCCGGGGACGTGGGAGTCCTCGGCCCGCGACGACCCGTTCCACCCACGGGCCAACCCGAAGTCGCTGATGCTGCGCGTCTCGTCGGCGCTGCAGAACAAGTTCCCTGCCACCCGGGCGCGCGTCTACACCATTCCCTACACCGCGGAGTTCCGGAACCCGACCAACCTGACCGACCGTCAGGCCGACTACGACGTGTCGCGCCGCCAGGGCTACCTGCGCACGGCGGGCCGCATCACGGCCGTGAACAAGCACTGTCCGCTGACCAGTTTCGTCATCATGGGCTTCTCCCAGGGGGCAGTCATCGGTGGTGATGTGGCGAGCAACATCGGCAACGGCCGCGGCGTCCTCGAGGTGGAAGACCAGATCCGTGTGTTGGGGGTAGGCCTCATCGCCGACGGCCGTCGCGTCGTCAACCAGCAGATCAACGTCGGGCCCAACCCGCCCGGCGTGGGTGCCGAGGTCGCGCTCGGCGGCTTCCACAACCTAGTGCCGGGAATCACCATGAACGGACCCCGTGTCGGCGGCTTCGGTGAGCTGGCCCGCCGCACCTATGGGATCTGTGCGCCCGGCGATCTGATCTGCGATTCGCCGACCATCACGAACCCGCTGCGCGCGGTGGGGCAACTGGTCAACGCGGCCAACAATCCCATCCACGCGATGTACGCCACGCCGAAGTACTGGGAGCTCGACGGAGCCACCGCGACGCAGTGGATGTACGCCTGGGCTGTGGGCTTGATAACTGGTGCGCCACACCCGAAACACTTCTGATCAGCAGTCTCAGGTTCACTCTCGTGCATTTGGCCGGTTAGCTCCGGACCGCGTACCGTATCGTCGGTTGAGTTTCTGATGGTCGATACAGGAGTAGTGGATGACCCGCAAGTTCCGATTCGGAGCCGGTGGCGAGGGGAATAAGGAAGAGGGCGGCGCACGTAAGTTCGTCCAACTCGCCCAAACCGCCGAAGAGTACGGCTTCGACACCTTTGCGGTCCCCGACCACCTCGGTAACCAGGTCGGGCCACTTGCGGCTCTCGGCGCGCTGAGCCAGGCGACGAGCACCATCCGCCTGGGTACGTCGGTTCTGGCCAACGGCTTCCGCCACCCGGCGATCCTTGCCAAGGAGGCCACCACCATCGATGTCCTGTCGAAAGGCCGCCTGGAGCTGGGCATCGGCGCAGGTTGGATGAAGGACGAGTTCGACAAGGCGGGCATCCCGTTCGAGACCCCGGGAGTCCGCATCCGCCGGCTCGACGAGGCGCTGACCATCCTCGACGGCCTGATGCGTGGCGAGACGGTCGATTTCGACGGTGAGTTCTACCAGATCAAGGGACTCGAGGGCAGCCCCCGTCCTCGTCAAGGCCCGCGCCCGCCGATCGCCGTCGGCGGTGGCGGCCCCAAGATGTTGGCCCTGGCAGCCAAGCATGCCGACATCATCTCCGTCGCACCCAGTACCACCCCCGGCGGCAAGATGAAGCTGTCGGACATGACCATCGAGAAGACGGCGCAGCGGGTCGACCGGATCCGTGAGGTCGCCGGCGACCGGTTCGACGACATCGAGTTGAACTGGACGATCGCGGTAATCGTCATCACCGACGACCGCGTGGCGACGGCTGAGATGGCGCTCAAAGCGCTCGACCAGGGTTACCCCCCGAACATCGAGCGCGACACCGAGTTCAGCGTCGAGGACGTTTTGAGCTCGCCCTATATCGCGATCGGCTCCTTCGAGCAGATCGCCGATCAGATCCGCAACGTCCGCGAGCGGACGGACATGTCCTACGTCGGTGTGTTCCCGACGCAAATGGATGCGTTCGCTCCAATCATTCCCATTCTCAAGGGAGAGTAAGATGGCCGACGGTCCGCGCCCCGGGGCGGCGACCGCGGAAGGCCCCAGACGACTATCCGCCCCGGCCCCTTTTCACCGGGTGGTACAGGAGTACGAATGCTGAAGACCGAGTTTGAAGAGTTCCTCGACGAAGATGGGCAACTCCACTTCACCGAGGACGCCACTCTCGTCGACTACGTCGAGCGCAACGTGCGCGAGCAGGCCGACACGCTGGCCTACCGGTTCATGGACTACTCCCGCGAGCGCGACGGTGAGGCGCACGACTTGACCTGGGCGCAGTTCGGCAAGCGGCTGCGCGCCGTTGCCGCCCGCCTGCAGCAGGTGACCAATCACGGCGACCGTGTCGCCATCCTTGCGCCGCAATCGCTCGAATACGTCATCGGCTTTTTCGCCGCGCTCTACGCCAGCAACATCGCCGTGCCGCTGTTCTCCCCGGACGAGCCCGGCCATACCGACCGCCTGCACGCCGTCCTCGAGGACTGCAAGCCCACCGCGATCCTGACGTCCACCAAGTCGGCCGAGGCGGTCCGCGACTTCTTCGCCGACAAGCCCGCCAAAGAGCGCCCGCGCGTCATCGCCGTCGACGCCGTGCCCGATTCCGTCGGCGAATCGTGGGTCGCGCCTGTTGCCGGCAAGGACCACAACAAGGACACCGTCGCGCTGCTCCGCGC
>CAZVVS010000141.1:0-11682 GCA_964630585.1 uncultured Gordonia sp. | reverse complement strand
GATCTCGACGGCGAGGCTTATGTGGAACGACTTCGCTCCGGACGCCGTCTCCGCGACGCCGTAGAACGATGACCGTCGTCGATACGTCAGTTCTGATCGACGTGCTTCGAGGCGCGCCTGCCGCTCTCGACGTGTTGCGCGAAGCCCGAATGCAAGGACCGGTGCACGCAAGCGAGGTGACCCGACTGGAGGTTCTGGCTGGGATGCGGCCGCGTGAAGAGGTCGCAACGCGCGCCCTGTTGGGGACTCTGGTTTGGCACCCCCTCGACGAAAACGTGGCCGAGACGGCCGGCCGACTAGGGCAGCAATGGCTTCCTGGATACCACAACATCGACGCCGCAGACCTCGCCATCGCCGCAACCGCGATTCTACTCAACACGGCGCCCCTGACGAAGAACGTCAAGCACTTCCCAATGTTCGCGAACCTCGCCGCCCCCTATTGACCGACTCTGACCAATCCTCGCCCGGCGAGAGTCGAACGACTACTCCTCGTGGTCAGATCGACGTCGACGACGGTCGCTGGCCGACCGGGCCCCGCAGTTCGCACAGCCGCCGATCGGCATCGGTCTCCAGTAGCAGCGCCGTGCCCGCGGGCCTGAGATCGATGTTTTCACCCTGGGCGATGGGCCAACCCAGGAACCGGCAGACAAACGCTCGGGAGAAGTGTCCGTGCGAAACGATCACGACGTCCCGCACAGCCAGCACGCCGTCGACGTGGCGGACCGCGTGGTCGACGCGCGCGGTCATGTCGGCCACCGACTCCCCGCCACGAGCGCCGTGCGTCCAGATCATCCAGCGCGGGTCGCCGTCGGCCTGGATCTGCTTGCGGGTCAGCCCTTCATAGTCGCCGTAGTCCCATTCCGTGAACAGTTCGCCGGTCTCGTCGATATGCAGGCCGGCCAGTTGCGCGGTGCGTTGTGCCCGTCGCCGTGGGGATGCGATGACGTACGCATGGTCCAGGCCCGATTGGTCGCCGATCCCCCGCAGAGCCCGCGCGTCGGCCTCGCCCTGCTCGGTGAGGTCGATGTCGGTACGGCTGGTGTGCTGATCAGACAGGGACCATTCGGTCTGGCCGTGCCGGATGATCAGGATGTGACGCCGCGGGCGCATGGGGGTGGCCACGCGCTTCAGGATAGGGCCAGGCGCCGACACCTCGGTCGTCATCGACGCACTTCGCCAACCTTTCCAACACCGCGAGACGACCTCCAACACCGAGCAGAGTAGGAAACCTACGCGCCACGTTGGAAACGCGGTTCCGCGAAGCAAGTAGACACATTCCGATTTCTGTGTACTCTCTCACTATGACGCAACCCACAGTAGCGGTGATCGGTGCTGGGATCAGCGGCCTGACATCGTCGAAGATGCTCACCGACTACGGCGTCGAGCACACCGTCTTCGAGTCGTCGGATCGGATCGGTGGCAACTGGGCGTTCGGGAATCCCAACGGCCACTCCAGCGCGTACCGCTCGCTGCACATCGACACCTCCAAGCACCAGCTGTCCTTCAAGGACTTCCCGATGCCCGAGGAGTACCCGGATTTCCCGCACCACACGGAGATCAAGCAGTACCTCGAGGACTACGCCGAGGCCTTCGACCTCAAGCGCAACATCGAGTTCGAGAACGGCGTGGTTCACGCGCAGCGTCTGCCCGGCGGCGGGTGGGAATTGGACACGCAGAAGACCGGCAAACGCCGCTTCGACCTACTCGTGGTGGCCAACGGCCACCACTGGGATCCGCGGTACCCGAACTTCCCCGGGGAGTTCAACGGCATCGAGATGCACGCGCACCACTACATCGACATCAAGACGCCGCACGACTTCACCGGCAAGCGGATTCTCGTCGTCGGCCTGGGCAACAGTGCGGCCGACATCGCCGTCGAGCTGTCGTCGAAATCGCTGCAGAACACGCTGACGCTCTCGACCCGGTCGGGGGCGTGGATCGTCCCGAAGTACTACGGCTCGACACCGGCCGACAAGTTCTACCGGACCTCGCCGCACATCCCGCTGAAGTGGCAGCGCAAGCTGCTGCAGACGATGATCCCGATGGTCGGTCGCCCGGAGGACTTCGGCCTGCCCACGCCCAACCACAAGTTCTTCGAGGCACACCCGACGCAGTCGCTGGAACTGCCGCTGCGCCTGGGCTCGGGCGACGTCATCCCGAAGCCGAACATCAGCCGCCTCGACGGCGACACCGTCCACTTCGACGACGGGACGTCGGGCGACTTCGACATCATCATCTACGCCACCGGCTACAACATCACCTTCCCGTTCTTCGACAAGGACTTCATCAGCGCGCCGGACAACCGCATCGACCTGTACAAGCGGATGTTCTACCCCGGCATCGATGACCTGATCTTCCACGGGTTCGCCCAGGCCACCCCGACACTGTTCCCCTTCGTCGAATCCCAGGCCCGGCTCGTCGGCGCCTACGCGGTCGGCAACTACCGCCTGCCGCCGGTCGACGACATGCGCCGCGTGATCGCCGAGGACATGGAGCTCTACACCGGCCACATGCTGGACCGGCCGCGCCACACCCAGCAGCTCGACTACTTCCTCTACGAGCACAACATGCGGACCAAAGAGATCCCCGAGGGACTCCAACGCGCCCGCGAACAGGGCCCGCCCACCTGGGCCGGAATCGGCGAAGCGGTCGACAAAGCAGCGCCGACGACGAGCGTGGAGGCAAAAGCATGAGCACCTCGACCGATGAGCGAATCGACCTCGAGTTCATCAGCGGCGGCGTGCGATGCGCTGCGTGGTTCTATCCTCCAGCCAGCCCCGCCCCGGCACCGGTTGTCGTGATGGGCCACGGCGCCGGAGGCACCAAGGACTCCGGACTCGACCCGTATGCCCGCGCCCTGCGTGCCGCGGGATACGCGGTGTTCGCCTTCGACTACCGAGGATTCGGCGAGTCGGGAGGCGTTCCTCGGCAACGGATTTCGATGCGCAATCAGATCGCCGACTACCACGCGGCGTGCGAGGCAGCCGCCCGCCAACCCAGCGTCGACCCAACGAGGATCATCCTCTGGGGCGTTTCGCAGTCGGGCGGACACGTCTTCGAGGTTGGTGCGTCACGCGACGACGTCGCCGCGATCATCGCCGTCGTCCCGATGGTCAACGGCCTCGCCGCGGCCCGCCACGGATTGCCGCTGCACACCCCTGCGTCGATACTCCGCTCGACGACAACGGGCTGGCGCAGCTCCGCCCGCCAGCGCATGGGCAAGGATCCGGTGACCATCCCGATCGTCGCCCGGCCGGGTGAGTTCGGCGCGCTCACCGCCCCTGGCTACTACGAGGCCGCCACGGAGACGGCTGGCCCATCGTGGCGCAACGAGATCGATGCGACGATCGGCACCGAGCTCGCGTCGTACCGGCCGGCCAAGTTCGCCAAGCAGATCACGCCGCCGATGCTCGTGCAGATCGCCGACCTCGACCAGGCCGCTCCCCCGCAGGCGGCTGCGAAAGCTGCATTCGCCGCGCGTGCCGAGGTACGGCACTACCCGTGCGATCACTTCGACATCTTCGCCGGCGTCTCCGGGAACAACTGGTTCGAGCAGTGCGCCCAGCACGAGGTCGACTTCCTGCGCAGGCACGTCACGTTGTAGCTGCGCCTGACCTCGGTCAGAGGAATGTGACTCCGAGTCGCGTACAGAACCGCTGTTCTACGTTCGGCGTGGGTACCGGAGGACCGGTGTCATCCCGGTCGGCGTGGCCTTGCTTGAGCTGCTTGACCGAGGCTGCGTCGCGGGCGAGGTCGTCGGGGTGATGGACCTGGTTGATCCGCGCTTTCCCAAACGTGCCGTCCCGTCGGCGCAGCCTCCACTCCACCCGCCCACAGGTGGCTCCGTGGCGGCGATACACCGTCTCCCATTGGCCCGGCCGGTCGCCCACGGCACGGTTGTGCCGCCCATCTGCGGCGGTCAACTTGTCGATGTCGGTGGCGCCACCCTTGGCCCAGTCGGGCAGGTGGTGGGCCTCGCTCAGATGGAAGGCATGGTCGCAGTCCGGTGCAGTGCAGCCACGATCACGGGCGAAGAGCGCCAGGCGTTGGCCGAACGTGGCGGACCGGCTGGCGCGGGCCAAATACAGCACCTCCCGCGAGTGGTCACCGAATACCACCAGCGACGGATCCAGGTGCGCTGCCAACTTGACCAATTCACCCACCGGAACGATTGCACCAGTCGCGGTCAGGGCACTCCCGCAGCCGGCCTTGATGTCGGACAGGCTCGCGGTGATCACCAACTGGCCCGGAATCCGCTTCGGCTTGCCCAACCCACCGTGGCCCATCACATAGTCGAGCAACGCCTCGAGAGCATCATGATTACGCTGAGCGGCGCTCCGGTAGTCGCGGCGTCGTGCTTGCGCCAGTTGTTCGCGCGCCCCCTCGGTGTCGGGCATGTCCTCCACCGAACCGAATAGCCTGTCGTCCTCCGGATCGTCGTGGTTGTTCATCCCCGGTGCTGCCCAGTTCGAGAGCAACACGTCCAACTTGGCGCGCACGCCCGGCGTCAACCGTCCCGAAAGTTCACTCATCGCCTGCCGGTTCTGGAATCCGACGAACAGCTCGCGGGTGCGCCTGCGGTCACGCTCATCGGAGAGCCGGCCGTCCGGATCGAGCAACTCCACCAACCGCTGGCCGGCGCGCTTCAACTCCGAAGGCGCCAACTGCGCGGCCATTTTCGCCAAATCTGCCTCAGCGGTTTCACGCACGTCCGTCGGCAATGCGGCCGGCAATTCGCGCATCACGCCGATGATCACGCCGACGTGCTGATGGCCGATGTCTCCGGCGGCCACCGCCGCCGCTGTCGCCGGGAGCACCGGAGGCAGGGTTTGTCCGCTCAGGCCGGTCAGCTTGGCGATTTTCTGCGAGTGTCGATACCGGCGCATTGCCTCGGAGCGCCCCAATCGCAGCCCCTGCGACAACCACGTCAAGATCCGTACGAATCCCTCGCGCTCCTGGGCGCTACGGTCGTTGACCTCCACCAACAGCTGTGCATCGAACCCCACCTGGCGCCGCCGCAGCCGCTCACTGCACCGCGACACCGCCAGCAGGTTGTCCTCGGTCACCGCCGCCAACGGAGCCGATGCCGCCTTGGCCACGGCGGCATCGGCCAGCCGCATCAGCTCAAGCGGGCAATCCGGCAGCACGATTGTCACGTCCGCTTGCGCTCCCGCTTCGGCGGCGCAGTCGGAAGTCGCACAAGGCGCTTCGGTCACCGGATTCACCCCCTCTGAACTGCATGAACAACGTGTTGTTCGAACTACTGTTCACGCTACACCGCTGGTCCGACAACCGCCACAACGACTTCCGTCAATCACCGAAGCGAAGCAAAAAGGAGGAACCGGGGCCTCAAGCGGCCAGGTACTGCTCCCACACCGGGTCGATGTCGGTGACGGTCGCCAGCAGCCGCCAATGTTGCCCCTTCGGGGCGACCGGCGCACGATTCAGCGACCAACCCAGCTCCGTCAGCAACCGGTCGGCCTTGCGACGGTTGCACGGAGCACAGCAGGCCACGCAGTTGTCCCAGGTGTTGGCGCCGCCGCGACTGCGGGGCACGACGTGGTCGATCGTCGTCGCCCGCGACCCGCAGTAGACGCACCGATTGGCGTCACGGCGCATCAGTGCCGCCCGCGTCATCGGGATCTGGGCGCGGTACGGCACACGCACGAAGTGGCGCAGCCGGATCACCGATGGGACCGGCACGACGAGTTGCTCGGAGTGCGCGAAGGCGTGATCCTCGTCCTCATGGACGGTCTCGGCGCGCCCGGTGATGGTGAGCACAATCGCCCGCCGAGTCGACACGACGGTGAGCGGCTCGTAGGTGGCGTTGAGCAGCAATACGCGTTGCCGCTGCCAGGAGAAACCGATCACGCCACCCAGACAACCACGGTCGTCGGCGCAGCGCACGCCAATTCTCGCGTGTCGTCGCAGGTACGGGGTGATTCGTCGTGTCCCGTTCACCCACCGCGCACACCGGTGAACGCCGCCCGAACACCGCGTTGCGCTGCGCCGTGTGGACAATGGGAGCGTGCCCAGTTTCTACGACGAGGTGGGTGGCCATGCGACATTCGAGGCCATCACCGAACGGTTCTATGCCGAAGTCGCGCGCGACGACGTCCTGCGCCCGATGTATCCCGAGGAGGACCTCGGCCCCGCCGCGCGTCGCCTGCGGATGTTCCTGGAGCAGTACTGGGGCGGACCACACACCTACTCCGACGAACGGGGTCACCCGCGGTTGCGCATGCGACACGCCTCGTACCACATCAGCGCCATCGAGCGCGATGCGTGGCTACGCTGCATGACGACGGCGATCGCCGAGATCGGACCCGATGTGCTCGACGACGAGCATCGTGCGGCGTTGCTGGACTACGTGAACATGGCGGCCAACTCACTCGTCAACGCGGCCTTCTGACCCCGAAGGGATCTCCCACCCCGATGAGCCAGACTCCCAACATCGTGCGATCGGCCAGCGCCGGCTCGACGTCGAATGTGGTGCGCACCAATGTCTCCCGCGCCAGCGCCGCGACAACGCGCCCCGTCACCCCCAGCCCCGTCACTCCCAGCGCCGTCACTCCTTCGCAGCGCAGAGCGCAGCAACTCGACCCCACCGACTCAACCTGGTGGCGCAACGCCGTGGTCTACCAGATCTATCCGCGTTCGTTCGCCGACTCCAACGGCGACGGCGTCGGCGACCTCGGCGGCATCATCAGCAAACTCGGCTATCTCGAACTGCTCGGCGTCGACGCCATCTGGCTCTCGCCGGTGATGCGCTCCCCGATGGCCGACCACGGCTACGACGTGTCCGACCCGCGCGATATCGATCCCCTTTTCGGTGATATCGCCGAACTCGACCGCCTCGTCGCCGACGCCCATTCGCGCGACATCCGCGTCGCCATGGACTTGGTGCCCAACCACACCAGCGTCGAGCACCCCTGGTTCGCCGAGGCGCTCGCCACAGGTCCTGGCAGCGCGGCCCGGTCGCGCTACTACTTCCGCGACGGTCAGGGACGCGACGGCAGTGCCCCGCCCAACAATTGGGTGAGCGTCTTCGGCGGTCCCGCGTGGTCGCGGATCATCGAGCACGACGGGACGCCGGGCCAGTGGTACCTGCACCTGTTCGCCCCGGAACAGCCCGATGTGAACTTCGACAACCCCGCGGTCGTCACCGACCTCGAGCAGACGCTGCGCTTCTGGCTCGACCGCGGCATCGACGGCTTCCGCATCGACGTCGCGCACGGTCTGGCCAAAGCGCCCGGCCTCCCCGACATGGACCTCGACACGGCGATCGTGTTGCGGCACACCGACTCCGACCCACGGTTCAACAACCCGCAGGTCCACCCGATCCATCGGCGCATCCGTGCGGTCGTCGACGAGTATCCCGGCGCGTTCACCGTCGGTGAGGTGTGGGTGGACGACAATGCCCAGTTCGCCGCGTACCTGCGGCCCGACGAGTTGCACCTCGGGTTCAATTTCCGGCTGGCCATGGCCGCGTTCACCGTCGACGAGATCCGCGGGGCGATCGACAACTCGTTGGCCGCGGTGAAGGCCGTGGGCGCCCCTCCCACGTGGGCCCTGTCGAACCACGACGTCTACCGCGAGGTCAGCCGCTATGCGCCCGACGACTCACACGAGGGCATCGCGATCGGCACCGACCGGGCTCGAGCCATGATGCTGGTCGAACTTGCACTGCCAGGAACGGCATTCATCTACAACGGCGCCGAACTCGGACTGCCCAACGTCGACCTGCCCGACGAGGTGCTGCAGGACCCCGTGTGGGAGCGCTCGGGCCACACCGCGCGTGGCCGCGACGCCGTACGCGTCCCCATCCCGTGGCAGGGTGACACACCACCGTTCGGATTCAGCACCAACCCGCACACATGGCTGCCGATGCCGCCGGAGTGGGCCGCACTGACCGTCGACGCCCAGCTCGACGACACCTACTCCACTCTGGCCCTGTACCGGCGCGCAATCGAGCTGCGGTATCACCGCGACGAGTTCAGCGGCGACGCGATCGAGTGGTATGGCGCGCCCAAAGGTTGCCTGGCGTTCCGACGGTCGAAGGGCAAGCTCGTGTGCGCGTTGAACACGGGCCCCAACCCGGTGAGCGTGCCCCCCGGCGACGTGTTGCTGACGAGCAAGCCCTTCGTCGACGGCCGGCTCCCGGGCAACTCCGCGGTCTGGTTGGTCTCGCGCAAGCAGGAGGCTTAGGGCCGCACAACAGGCGAAGGCTGGGCCGTCACAGCACCGTGACGGCGAACTGGTCCCCTCGTCGCTGATATACCGCACCGAACCGGGCATCGAGTCGGATCCAGGTCGCGCTCGCGCGCACACGCACCGGCTCATCGTCGGCGATGTCGTGCAGCGCCGATGACTCAGTGATCGACCGACCGCTCTTGTCGCGCGCAAAACCCATCCCGGTCAGCGCGAACAGCGTGCGCAGCGCGATCCCCACCGACGTCTGACCGTCGGACACCTCGAGTACCACCTGGTCGAGCAGCCCAGTCACCGGACCGTGGCCACCGACCGGCTCCCGGGCGAGGCCCGCACCGCGCTGGGCGAGGTCCACGACCGTCCGCAGCGGCACATCGTCGACCTGGTGATAACCGGTCTGGGGCGGCAGCGCACCGCGCCACGCGCTGTCGAGGGCGAACCCGGGATCGATGGCCAGGTTCCCTGCGCCGGCGGCATCGGCGAGCAGTCGCGCATCGCAGACGACGTCGGCGGGGGTCAGCAATCCGAACACCGCGCGCGTTGCCAACACCTCGAATCCCGTTGTGCCCCACAACCCGACGAGACCGTCGTCGCGCTGCTGCAGGCGAACGACCGCTGCCTCGTCGAGCCGCAACAGCCGGCCGACGAACGCGGCGGTGTCCGCAGCGTCGGCGGCCGACGCCAAAGTCAGCGCCCGATCGCCCACCTCAGGCCTGCCGGAGGAACTCGCGCAGATAGTCCTTCTCTGCGTCGGTCATCCGCCGTGGGCGCTGGGTGGAGATGTCGAACGACGCAAGCTGCGTCGATGCGACGACGGCGGGCTTGGAATCCGGATCGGCGCCGGCCGCGCGGACTTCATAGCCGACGATGAAGTCGACGGACCGCAGCTTCTCCAGGTACATCAGCACCTCGATCGGCCCCTGGTCGTGGCGCAGCTGGGCCTGGTACTTGACGTGCAGGTCGACGACGACGCACCCGTCGCGCAGCGGAGCGGTCGGCCGCTCGTCGTAGAAGAGCCACGGGATCCGGGCCTCCTCGATCAGCGTCACCATCCGCGCGTGATTGATGTGCTGGAACACGTCCATGTCCGACCACCGCACCGGCACCTTGACCAGGTAGCCGGTGTCGATCCGCACCCCGTCGTCGGGAATCTCCATCTGCACGCGCCTCTCGTTTCGAGTCGATCAGGTCGTCGCCATTGTTTCACCGGGCTCACTCGGCGCCAGAACGGGCTCGGTCGGCGCGGATCCGCGCTCGGTCGGCGCCAGAACGGGCTCGATCGGCGCGAGAATGGGCTCACTCGGCGCGAGAACGGGCTCAACCGGCGATGCTCCGCAACGCCCGGGCGGCGACCGAGAGGGAGGCGAAATCGATCTCGCCCCGCTCGCGGACCTGCGCGATGGTGGTCGCGACGCGGGCCAGCCGGGCGGTGTTGTGCATCTCCCAATCGGAGATCTGCGCTTCCGGCGACTCACCCGGCTCCCCCAGGACGAGGATCGTCTGCGTCAACGTGCGCAGCACGCCGTGCAGGTCGTCGCGAATCGCCAGGCGCGCCTGCACCTGCCACCGGTCCTGCGCCGACAGCCCGGTCACCGCGGTGAGCAACTGTTCGATGTGGAGCCGCTCGCACAGGGCCCAGTACACGCTGCCCACCTCGTCGGCGGCGCGATCGGAAATCTCGGCGACGTCGATGATGTCGAGCAGCGCATAGTCGTGCAGGCTGCGTGCCACATCGCGAGCCAGTTCGGGGTCGACGCCCTCGGCGATCCAGCGCCGCGCGCGCTCGTCCACGTCGGCCCGCGACGCCGCCCCGAGCCACCCGTCCACCTCACTGCGGAGCCCGGCCACGCGATCGCGGTAGCGAGCTACTTCGGCGGCCAGCGCCAGCGGCTGCGGCCGCGCCGCCAGGAACCACCGCGACGCCCGGAACAGCAACCGCCGCGAGTAGTAGAGCATCTCGTCGATGACCGGCGTCGCCACCTTCGACGACATGACCCGCGACCACAGCGGCAGCAGGTCGTAGACCTCGGTCGCGACGACGAAGGCGCGTACCGTATCGACCGGTCCGACCCCGCTGCCCTCCTCGATCCGGAACACGTGCGACAGTCCGCCGAGGTCGACGACGTCGTTGACCACACTGGTCGAGATGATCTCCCGGCGCAGACGGTGCGCATCCACCTCCGCGGGGAAACGCTGCGCGAGTGCGGGCGGGAAGTACTCCCGCAGCCGAGCGCCAAAGAGGTCGTTCTCGGGAAGGTCGGAGTCGAGCAGATCCGCCTTCAATCCCAGTTTGACGTGCGCCATCAGGGTGGCCAGCTCGGGCGAGGTGAGACCTCGCGCCCGCCCGCGCGCCTGTGTCGAGTCGAAGCGCTCCTGCAGTTGCACCGGCGTCGGCAACCCTTCCAGGGCCAGGTCGACGCCGCGGTGCTCGGCCAGCTCGGCCAGCATCCGCTCGTGGGTGGCGACGTACCCGACGGCCTGCGTGCGCTCGAAGCCGAGTTCGTTGTTCTGCGCGACGTTGTCGGCGAGCACCGCCACGCCGACGTCGTCGGTCAGTGACGCGAGCAGGGCGTTGCGCTCGGCCACGGGCAGCGCCCCCGACGCGAGCGCCGCCTGCAGCGCGATCTTCACGTTGACCTCGTGGTCAGAGCAGTCGACGCCGGCCGAGTTGTCCAACGCGTCGGTGTTGATCGCCACCCCGTGCAGGTCGGCCTCAATGCGACCGGCCTCGGTGACCCCGAGGTTGCCGCCTTCCCCGACGACCGTGACGCGCAGCCGGTTCGCGTCGACGCGCACCGCGTCGTTGGCCTTGTCGCCCACCTCGGCGTCGGTCTGCGTCGACGCTTTGATGTAGGTCCCGATGCCGCCGTTCCACAGTAGGTCGACGGGCGCGAGCAGGATCGCCCGGATCAGATCGGGCGGGGACAATTCGACGACGTCATCGTCGATCCCGAGCACCTCACGGACCTCCGGCGAGAGCGGGATCGATTTGCGGTCGCGGCTGAACACGCCGCCACCGGCGCTGATCAACTCCTCGTCGTAGTCCTCCCACGACGAGCGCGGCAGATCGAACAGCCGTTGCCGCTCGGCAAAAGACGCCGCTGCGTCGGGACTGGGGTCGAGGAAGATGTGCCGGTGGTCGAAGGCGCCGACGAGCCGGATGTGGTCCGAGCACAGCATGCCGTTGCCGAAGACGTCGCCGCTCATGTCCCCGACTCCGACGACGGTGATGTCCTGGGTCTGCGGGTCGATCCCGAGCTCGGCGAAGTGGCGCTGCACCGAGATCCAGGCACCCTTGGCGGTGATGCCCATGGCCTTGTGGTCGTAGCCGACCGATCCGCCCGACGCGAAGGCGTCGCCGAGCCAGAAGTCGTAGTCGGCGGCGACCTCGTTGGCCTCGTCGGAGAACGACGCCGTGCCCTTGTCGGCGGCGACCACGAGGTACGGGTCGTCACCGTCGCGGCGCACGAC
>CAZVVS010000140.1:0-11733 GCA_964630585.1 uncultured Gordonia sp. | reverse complement strand
CGTGGACTGGAGGGACGAGGGGAACCCCGGAAATGCGCCCCCGCGCACCCGCCTACGATGGACATATGGGACAGCAGTCGGGCCGTCGGGCCGCCGGATCGTGGCTGTCGGGGCCGCGCGTCGATGACATCGCAGCCAAGGACAACGAGTATCCGGGGCAGGATCTGGGCCTGCCCGCCGAGGGTCCGGGCAGCCTCGCCACGGGGTGGCGCCGCTGTGGCGGGCTTCTGGTGGATTGGTTGATGGCCTACGCCGTGGCCTTCGTGTTCGTCGCGAACGAGCCGACCATCGAGGAGCGGGTGGCGGCGGTGGCGCTGCCGCAGTTGGCCATCTGGTTCGTCGTCGGCGTCGGGACCGTGACCCTGTTCGGCTTCACGCCTGGACAGTTCGCCGTCGGACTGCGCGTGATCCGAGTCGACCTGGGGGCCGACGAAAACGCCGCCATGCGCGCAGCGGTCGGCGTCATCCGCGCGCTGGTGCGCCAAGTCCTGATCGTCGTGGTCGTCCCGGCGCTCATCAACGACAACAACGGCCGCGCCCTGCACGACCGGGTGACGCGGACCGCGGTCGTGCGCAGCCGCTGACCGGACCGGCTAACGCCGCCGTCGAGCCTTACGGCGGATGGTCGCGAGCGTGCCCTGCCAGGCCAGCGCGACACCGTCGGCCATCGTCGTGGGTTCGATCAGATCGCGCGACAGCAGGGCGGTGGAGGCGGCGACGGTGGACTTCGAGGCCTTGGACCGGTGGCCGGAATCGAACGGTGGCTGCGGGTCGTATTCGATCGTCAGTTGGATCGCCCTCGCCCGGTCCTCGCCGGCTACCTGTGCGGCCAGCCAGAGGGCCAGGTCGATGCCGGCGGAGACACCGGCGGCGGTGGCGATGCGGCGGTCGGCCTCCACGACGATGCGCTCGTCATCGACGGCGACCGCGCCGAACATGGGCAGCAGTCGCAGCGACGACCAGTGCGTCGTCGCGCGTCGGCCCTCCAGGAGTCCGGCCGCAGCGAGGACGACGGAACCGGTGCACACCGATGTGGTCCAGTCGGCACCCGGGGAGACCGTGCGCAGCCAGCCGAGCAGCCCCTCGTCGCGGGCGGCCGACGCGCTGCCCGGACCGCCGGGGACGAGCACGATGTCAGGGGTGGGGGTCTCGTCGAAGGCATGCGTAGCGCCAATCGCCAGCACACCGGAATCGGCGACCACCGGCCCCGGCTCGTGCGCGACGAACCGGATGTCGGCGCCAGGGAGTCCGCGCAGCACCTCGTAGGGGCCGACGAGGTCGAGCGCGGTGAACCGCGGGTACACGACTATCGCGATCTGGGTCATGGACACATCCTGCCGCACGGGGTTAGTCTCCCGGTGGTCCCTGGACGACGCGGGGCAGATCTGGGGGGATCACATGATTGATGCCACGCTGCGCTCGGTGTTTTTCGAGGTACGGGTCGTCGACGACGGTCGGTTGCGGCGCGTCGACGCAGAGGATGCGGCCGAAGTGGTCGCGGCCCTACCGCTGACGCGACCGTTGTCGGGATCGTCGGTACGGGTGCGCGTCGCGGAACTGCTGCCGCCCCTGGCCGGCGCCGCCGAGCCCAACGCGATCGTGTCGGCGTTGCGAGCCGCCGGCGTGGCCACCGACGAGGCGCAACTGGTCGCCGCAGTTCTCGGGTCTGCGGTGTCGACGGCCGAGATCGTCGCCGTCGATATCGAGGGTCAAGTACTCCCCGGGGCGGTCGCGGTGTTTTGCTCGCCGCGCGGCGACGTGGTGTCGGTCCCGTCGACCGCGGCCGCCGGTGGGAAGTGGTTCACGCTGGCCCCGGCGACGGCGCGCCGCGTTGCCCTGGCGTGCGACGACCTCGCCCGTGCGACTCAGATGGGCCCGGCTCAGCGGCGGCGCGCGGCGCGCTGAATATTGCGTACCTTGGCGCCCTGCGGCATCGGGCCCTTGGGCAGCGCCGCCCCGCCCTTGCGGGTGTTCAAGGCGTCCAGCCGGGCCTCGAGGGCGTCGACCTGCTTGCCGTCGATGTTCTTTGGCAGCTTGTTCAGGTGCTTCTCGAGCTTGCTCAGCTCCACCTGACCCTCGTCATTGCCGACGAGGACCACGTAGATGGGGGTGCTGCCGACGACCCGCGAGATCTTCTTCTTCTCCTGGTTCAGCAGCCCCTGGGTGCGGTGCGGGTGGCCCTCGCCGACGAGGATGACACCGGGCTTGCCGATCACCCGGTGCACCGCGTCGAGGTGGGTGGTGCCGACGACGGCCTGCTTGATCCGCCACGTCCCGCGCATGTTGCCCAACGCCCAGCCGGCAGCCCCCGGTTGCCCCTCGGCCTTGGTGAAGACCGTCTTCTGCACGCGCCGGCCGAACAGGATGAACCCGCCGAGCAGGCCCGCCATGATCCCGAGCGGGATGGTGAACCACACCTGACCCAGCCACAGGCCGACGCCGACGGCGATCGCCACCGCCAAGACGAAAATGCCCACCATGTACGGGACGAGACGCTTGTCCTCTTTGCGCTGCATCTGGAACGCCTGCCAGAGCTGCTTGCGGCGCTCCTTGGAGGCTTGTCTGCGGGCCAGCTTGGCGGCCTTCTTGGCCTCTTTGTCCGCGGGTTCGTTCGCATTTGCCATAGTCGCCAGTCTACGGTGTGCGCGCGGCGCCGAATACGGCGGTCAGAGGGCCATGCGGGTGAGGACCGAGGACGCCTCTTGTGCGGCACTGCTCTCGGTGGCCAGGTGGGCCAGTGCCGGCGCCAAGGGGCGTCCGTGACGGGCCATGGCCTGCGCGTAGAGCCGGCCCGCGCGGTACGAGGAGCGGACCAGCGGCCCGGCCATGACCCCGGCGAATCCGACGTCGGTGGCGAACTCGGACAGTTCGACGAACTCCTCGGGCTTGACCCACCGTTCCACCGGGTGGTGGCGCGGTGAGGGCCGCAGGTACTGGGTGATGGTGACGATGTCGCACCCCGCGTCGTGCAGGTCGCGCAGCGCCGCGTGCACCTCGTCGGTGGTCTCACCGAGCCCGAGGATGAGATTCGATTTGGTGACCAGGCCCGCATCGCGCGCCTGGGTCAAGACGTCGAGAGACCGGTCGTAGCGGAACGCCGGACGGATCCGCTTGAAGATGCGCGGGACCGTCTCGAGGTTGTGTGCGAGGACCTCCGGACGTGAGTCGAAGACCTCGGCGAGCAGGTCGGGCTTGGCGTGGAAGTCGGGGATGAGGTTCTCGACACCGGTGCCGGGGTTGAGCTCGTGGATCTTGCGCACCGTCTCCGCATAGAGCCACGCGCCCTCGTCGAGCAGGTCGTCACGCGCGACGCCGGTGATCGTCGAATAGCGCAGTCCCATGGCCGCGACGCTCTCCGCGACCCGACGCGGCTCGTCGCGGTCGAGTTCGGCGGGTTTGCCGGTGTCGATCTGGCAGAAGTCGCAGCGCCGGGTGCACTGCTCGCCGCCGATGAGGAACGTTGCCTCCCGGTCTTCCCAGCATTCGTAGATGTTGGGGCAGCCTGCCTCTTCGCACACCGTGTGCAGGCCTTCGCGCTTGACCAGGCCCTTGAGCTCGGAATACTCCGGGCCCATGGTGGCCCGTGTCTTGATCCACTTGGGCTTGCGCTCGATGGGCGTCTGTGCGTTGCGCACCTCCAGCCGCAGCAGCTTGCGGCCATCGGGCGCGGTGCCGGCGGATCCGGGTTCGGGGGCGGGACTGGGACAACTCACGATGACGATCCTAGTGAGGACGGCATCGACGCGGCGACCGCGCCGGTGCAGGGCAGGGGATGGTCGAGCCAATAGGCCACCGATTGCGCCACTTCGCCGCGGACCTCGTCGACGGTGATCGGCCGGCCGGTCTCGCGCGCCAGCGACGTCACGCCCGCATCGGCGATGCCACAGGGGACGATGGCGTCGAAGGCCGTCAGGTCGGGATCGACGTTGAGTGCGAAGCCGTGCAGGGCGACCGCTCGTGCGACGCGGATTCCGATCTGCGCGACCTTTCGCGCCCCGTCGTCGAGCCAGACGCCGGATCGGCCGTCGACGCGCCCGGCGGTGATGTCGTGTGCGGCGCACACTGCGATCAGAGCCTCCTCGAGGCGCCGCACGTATGCCACGACGTCAAGCGGTTCGCGCAGCCCGACGATCGGATAGCCGACGAGTTGGCCGGGCCCGTGCCAGGTGATGCGTCCGCCGCGGTCGACGGTGATCACCTCCGACCCGTCGGTCGGCAGATCAGTGTCCTCGGTGCGCTTCCCTGCCGTGTAGGTCGACGGATGTTCGAGTAGCAGGAGGACATCGTGGTCGAGAGTGCCCTCCGCACGTGCCGCGGCAAGGGCGTGCTGTTCGTCGTAAGCGCTGCGGTAGTCGACCGTGCCGAGCCACCGCACTTCCAGCGGATCGCTTGAGCGGCGAGCGGAATCGGCGGCCGACATCAGCGTGTCCACGTCAGTGCGTCGACGAGTGTCTCGTCGGTGAAGGAGAATCCGGCGCGGGTGAGCACCTCGGGTACAACGCGCGAGGACCCCAAGATCATTTCCCGAGCCATGTCACCGCCCAGCGTGCGCAAAACCGCGGCCGGCACCGGGAGGCGGGTCGGCCGGTGCAAAACCGACCCGTAGGTATGGATGAACTCGTCGAAGTGGACGGGTAGCGGTGCCGTGAGATTCACCGGACCGGATATGTTGGCGCTGCTCAGCAGAAACTCGATTGCCGCCACCTCGTCGCGCAGTGAAATCCACGACAGGTACTGCTTGCCGTCGCCGAGGCGTCCGCCGAGACCGGCCTTCACAAGGGGCCGCAATCTGCCCAGCAGGCCTCCGCGCGGGGCGAGGACCGGTGCGGTGCGCAGGAACGCCACACGTGACTTCTGGGCGGCCGGTGCCGCGGCGGCCTCCCAATCGACCGCGAGGTCGGCGAGGAAACCGCTGCCGGGTCCATCGGCCTCGGTGGCCGCGCGGCCCCCGGTGTCGCCGTAGAAACCCGTCGCGCTCGCCGATAGGAACACCGGCACGTCGGATTCGGCGATCGCGTCGGCGAGGACTTCGGTCGGCGTGATGCGCGAGTCGCGCAACTGTTGGCGGAAGTGACCGCTCCACGGGCGGTCGCCGATGTTGATGCCGCCGAGGGCGACTACGGCGTCAACCCGTTCGAGTGCCTCGTCGGGCACGCCGAAGCTCTCCGGGTCCCAACTGAACTCGTCGGGTTTGCGGGCCTCGCGACGTACCAGCCGGGAGACCTCGGCGCCGTGGGACCGCAGCGCCGACGTCAGGGCCGATCCGATCAGCCCCGACGATCCGGCGATCAGAACGTGCATGGGCTACAGCCCGAGGTCGGCGCCGAACTCTCCGGCCTCGAGGCGCTTGCGGATCGTGGTGACGAATCGCCCGGCATCCGCGCCGTCGATGAGCCGGTGGTCGTAGGTCAACGGCAGGTACGCCATCGACCGGACGGCCAGCGACTCGTCGCCGTCGTGGTCGGTGATCACCACGGCGCGCTTGACGATGGCGCCGGTGCCCAGCATCGCCGCCTGCGGCGGAACCAGGATCGGGGTGTCGAACAGGGCGCCCTGGCTGCCGATGTTGGTGATGGTGAACGTGCCGCCGGCCAATTCGTCGGGCTTGAGGCCGCCCGTTCGGGCGCGATCGGCGATGTCGGCGATCGCGCGGGCCAAGCCGGCCAGCGAGAGGTCGTCGGCGTTGTGGATCACCGGTGAGAGGAGGCCCTGGTCGGTGTCGACGGCGATACCGAGATGGACGCCGCCGTGGTAGGTGATCTCCTTGGTGGCGTCGTCGTAGCTCGCGTTGACGTTGGGATGGGCCTTGAGTGCCTCCACGACCGCCTTGGCGAAGAAGGGGAGGAACGTCAGGTTCACCCCTTCGGCTGTCTTGAACGACGCCTTCGCGGCGGCGCGCAGGGCCGCCACCTTGGTCAGGTCGACCTCATGGACCTGGGTCAGCTGCGCGGTCGTCTGCAGCGATTCCAGCGTCTTGGCGGCGGTGATCTGGCGGATGCGGTTGGCCTTGGCGGTCGTGCCGCGCAAGGCGGCGAGCTCCGGCTTGACCTCGGGGGCAGCAGCCGCTGGCGGGGCGGCCGGTGCGGCGGTTGCCGGGGCGGAAGGAGCGGCCGCGGCGAGCACGTCCTGCTTGCGGATCCGCCCGCCGACGCCGGTGCCGGTCACGGTCGAGAGGTCGACGTTGTTCTCGGCGGCGAGTTTGCGCACCAGCGGCGTGACGTATGGGCCGCCATCACCGGATTCGGCGGCCGGCACGGTGGCCAGGGGTGCCGGAGTGGGTGCGGGTGCAGGGGCCGGCGGGGGAGTCGGAGCCGGTGCGGGCGGCGGAGCCGGAGCGGCTGCGACTGGTTCGGGCGCGGGCGTGGGTGCAGGCGCAGGGGCCGGGGTGGGCGCAGGAGCAGGGGCCGGCGCGGCGGCCGGACTGCCACTGCCAATGATGGCGAGCGTGCCGCCGACCTCGACGACGTCGTCGGTGTGGGCGGTGATCTCCAACAGCGTGCCGGCGACGGGCGAGGGGATCTCGGTGTCGACCTTGTCGGTGGAGACTTCCAGCAGCGGCTCGTCGACGGCGACGGCGTCGCCGACCTCCTTGAGCCAGTTGGTGACGGTGCCCTCGGTGACCGACTCGCCGAGGGCCGGCATCACGACCGGGGTTCCGCTCGCGCCACCGGAGGGTGCCGGGGCAGCTGCGGCGGGCTCCGGAGCGGGTTCGGGTTCGGGGGCAGGCGCGGGTTCGGGCGCCGCAGCAGCGGGGGCCGCGGGCTCGGCTGCTGGCGCCGGGGCCGCCGGTGCGGCTTCGCCGGCCTCGCCGATGACGGCCAACTCGCCACCGATTTCGACCACGTCGTCCTCGGCCGCAACGATCTTGACCAGCACACCCGCGGCGGGTGAGGGGATCTCGGTGTCGACCTTGTCGGTGGAGACTTCCAGCAGCGGCTCGTCGACGGCGACGGTGTCGCCCTCCGCCTTCAGCCACCGCGTGACGGTTCCTTCGGTGACGCTTTCACCCAACGCGGGCATCTGGACGGAGAAGGCCATTGCTTGTCGCTCCTCGAAATAGTCGGTTATCGCTGGTCGGACGCGGTTGGTGGGGCGTTCGCCGGGGCGGTGCGGACGGGGATGATGAGCCCGCCGGTCTAACCCTACAGGCGTGGGTCTACCCGGTCTCGGCGATGCGCTCGATCACTGCGATCAGGCTCCGCACGGGCACCCCGGTCCCGCCCTTGGGGGTGTATCCCCATGGGCCGCCGGAATTGAACGCCGGGCCGGCGATATCGACGTGCACCCACGCCTGACCGGCTGGGACGAACTCTTTGAGATAGGTCGCGGCCGACAGCATCCCGCCGTACTTGTGCGCGGTCACGTTGGCCATGTCGGCCACACGTGAGCTGAGGTCGGCGCGCAGTTCCGTGGGCAGCGGCATCGCCCAGCCGTTCTCGCCCACGGCGCGTGAGCGTTCCGCGACGAGGTCGCGGAACTCCCGCGTTCCCATCACGCCCGGCGTCCGGGTGCCCAGGGCGACCATTTGCGCGCCGGTCAGGGTAGCGGTGTCGATGAGGTAGTCGGGGTCGTCCTCCAGTGCCCGGACGATGGCGTCGGCCAGGATCAGACGGCCCTCGGCGTCGGTGTTGAGGACCTCGATGGTTTTGCCGCCGTACTGCGTCAGCACGTCGCCGGGGCGTTGGGCGGTGCTCGACGGCATGTTCTCGGCCATGGGCACGGTAGCCCTCACGGACACGTCGACGCCCAGGCGCGCCGCGGCGATCGTCGTCGCGATGACCGCGGCCGCGCCGCCCATGTCCGACGTCATCAGGTCCATGCCGGCCGCCGGCTTGATCGAGATGCCGCCGGTGTCGAAGGTGATGCCCTTCCCTACGAGTGCTACCGACTTGGCGTCCTTGGCGCCGGTGTGCGCCAGGCGGACCAGCCGCGGTTTGCGGGAGCTGCCCTTGCCCACGCCGATGATTCCGCCGTAGCCCTGCTGTTCCAGTGCGGCGTCGTCGAGGACTTCGACGGAGAGGCCGTACTTGCGTCCCAATGCGGCCGCGCGTGCCGCGAACTCCTCCGGGTAGAGGTGGCTGGGCGGGGTGTTGACGAAGTCCCGGGCGATCGCGACGGAGTCGGCGACGACCACCGCGTGGGCGAGCTCAGACTTGGCGTCGGCGTTGCGGGTCTCCACCAGGAGGTGCACCTTGGTCGGCACCGCGACCGCGTCGGACTTCTTCGAGTCGCCGGAATCGGAGCGGAACAACTCGAACCGGTATGAACCGAGGAACAGGCCTTCGACGACCGGCCCGATGGCCAGTGACGACAACGTCGTCGCCACCGTGGCATGGCCCTTCAACTCGCGGGCCGCGATCCCGGCGGCCTGCCGCAGCGATTCCGCGGCGGCGCTGTGCGCGTCGGTCTCGCCCGCATCGGCGGCGCCGGACTCCTCAAGTGCGCCCAGGCCGACGGCGACGACGACGTCGACGCCGAGTCCACTTGGCGCAGGGACACGGGTGATCTCGCCGTGTTTGCCCGTGGCGCCGAGTGCGACGAGCCCGGTCTCGAGGGCCTCTGCAAGCGCATCGTCGACGATTCCGTCGCCGATCACGAGTGTCGGCACGTCACCGTCGCCCTGGTTGAGCCCGATGAGGAGCGCGGTGTCGGCGCGGGCGATGGAGGTGGCGAGTTCGAATTCCGGGCCGCGGACCCGGTCGGCGGTGTCAGAGTTGCTCACGTCGACCAACTCTGCCACAGATCCGATGTCGTGCTGGGGCTAGTCTTTGCTGCATGGCCGACACCACCGACCTCCTCGACGGACCCCTGACCGAGCAGCACCGCGAATTGGGGGCGACGTTCGCCGCGTTCGGCGGTTGGAACATGCCGGTGTCGTACTCCGGCACCGTCGCCGAACACAATGCGGTGCGCTCCGCCGTGGGCATTTTCGACGTCAGCCACCTGGGCAAGGCGCTGGTCGCCGGGCCCGGTGCGGCGCAGTTTTGCAACGCGACACTGAGCAACGACCTGGGCAAGATCGCCCCGGGCAAGGCGCAGTACACGATGTGCTGCAACGAGACGGGCGGAGTCGTTGACGATCTGATCGCCTACCTCGTCTCCGACGACGAGGTCTTCCTCGTCCCCAATGCGGCCAACACGGCCACCGTTGTGGCCGCCCTCCAGGCGGTCGCGTCCGAGGGGATCGAGATCACCGACCAGCACCGCGACTACGGCGTGCTGGCCGTGCAGGGGCCGCGCTCGGCGGAGGTGTTGGCGGCGTTGGAGCTGCCCACCGACATGGAGTACATGGCGTACGCCGATGCCGAGCTCGTCGTCGACGGGGAGTCGTACCCGGTCCGCGTGTGCCGCACCGGCTACACCGGCGAGCACGGGTACGAGGTGCTGCCCCGCTGGGCCGACACCCCGGCGGTGTTCGCCGCGCTACTTGCCGAGGTCACCGCTCGCGAAGGGCTGCCCGCCGGCTTGGGCGCGCGCGACACGCTGCGCACCGAGATGGGCTATGCACTGCACGGACATGAGCTGAGCACCGAGATCACCCCCAACCAGGCGCGCACCGGATGGGCAGTGGGGTGGGACAAGCCCGCATTCTTCGGTCGCGACGCATTGGTCGCAGAGAAGGTCGACGGGCCGGCGCGACGCCTGTACGGCCTGCGCGCGACCGGACGCGGCATTCCGCGCGAGGGGTGTGCGGTACTCGAATCTGAGGGAGGCGAGCAGATCGGCGTCTGCACATCGGGCACCTTCTCGCCCACCGCACAGGTCGGTATCGCCCTGGCGCTACTCGACACCGCGTCGGGTGCGAAGAAGGGCGACACCGTCGTCGTCGACGTCCGCGGGCGCGCGCTGCCCTGCGAAGTGGTCCTGCCGCCCTTCGTCGAATCGCACGTCTGAGCAGCCCCGAGCGGGTGACAATCCGCTTGCGGCCGACCGGTACCCTTGGTCCATGACCTTGGAGTTCACCCGTACGCTGCATCCGCACGCCGTGCCCGCGTCCCGAGTCGCCGAGATCCACGAGGCGCCCGGCTTCGGCAAGTACTTCACCGACCACATGGTGATGGTGGACTACGACCGCGAGCGAGGCTGGCACAATGCGCAGGTCAAGCCGTACGGACCGATCGCACTGGACCCGTCGGCGATGGTCCTGCACTACGGGCAGGAGGTCTTCGAGGGTCTCAAGGCCTACCGGCAGCCGGACGGCTCGATCGCCGCGTTCCGTCCCACTGCCAATGCCGAGCGGCTGCAGCGGTCCGCGGAGCGGCTGGCGATGCCGCCGCTGCCGACCGAGGACTTCATCAATTCGCTGCGCGAACTCCTCGCCTTCGACCACGGCTGGGTGCCGGAGGCCGGCGGTGAGGCGGCGCTGTACCTGCGCCCCTACATGTTCGCGTCGCAGGCCGGGCTCGGCGTCAACGCGCCGTCGGGGGAGTACCGCTACGCCGTGATCGCCTCGCCGGCCGGACCGTACTTCTCCGGCGGGATCCGGCCCGTGACCGTCTGGCTCTCGCGCGAATACGTCCGCGCCGCGCCCGGTGGTACCGGGTTTGCCAAGTGTGGCGGCAACTATGCGGCCGCCTTCGTCGCCCAGGCGCAGGCGACCGAGCATGGCTGCGACCAGGTCGTCTGGCTCGACGCCGCGGAGCGCCGCTACATCGAGGAGATGGGCGGGATGAACCTGTTCTTCGTCTTCGGCTCCGGTGCCGACGCGCGCCTGGTGACCCCCGAGCTCACCGGGTCGTTGCTGCCGGGCATCACCCGTGACTCGTTGCTACAGCTGGCACTGGATGCCGGGTTCGCCGTCGAGGAGCGGCGCATCAGCATCGACGAACTGAAAACCGGTGTCGCCGACGGCGCGGTCACCGAGGTCTTCGCCTGCGGTACCGCGGCGGTCATCACCCCGGTCGGGCGTGTGCGCGGTGAATCCGAGGACTATGTGATCGGAAACGGGGAGCCCGGCGAGGTCACCATGGCGATGCGCGACACCTTGACCGGCATTCAGCGCGGCACTTTCGCCGACACCCACGGCTGGATGACCGAGCTGTACCCGGCGCCGGTCGAGGCGGTCACACCGGCGTAGCCGCCGGTCCCATCCGACCATTCGACTCAGAGGGTCAGTGCGATCAGTGCGGCCATACCCGCCAACTCGATCGCCGCACCCAGGACGTCACCGGTGATCCCGCCGATCCGGCGCGCGCAGTGCGCGGTGAACGCCCACGCTCCGACGACCACGACGGCGACGGCGACGTACCCGGACCACCCGAGCGGATAGGCCGCCGCGGTGGCCACCACGATCCACACCGGGATGCTCCAGCGCTGCGTGCCCGCGACGAGGGCGCCGAATCCGGTGGTATCGGCAGGCGCCAATCCGGTGCGGCACCCGATCACCGCGGCGAGGCGGCTCACCGCGACGGCGAACACGATCGCGTACCAGTCGCTCTCGGCGGCCAGCGCAGCCACCGACACCGCTCCGATCAGGATCACCAAGACCAGGGCGGCTACGCCGAACGGGCCGGCCGATCCGTCGCGCATGACCTCTCGGACCCGTTGCGGGTCGCCGTAGCAGCCGAGGCCGTCGGCGGTGTCGGCCAGGCCGTCGAGGTGCATACCGCGGGTCAGGAGTGCCAGCAGTGCGACCACCAGCGCCCCGATCAGCAGATCGGGGGCGCGCGTGTGCGACAACCCGAAGGCCGCGGCAGCGGCCAGACCGCCCAGCAGGACACCGACCAGGGGCAC
>CAZVVS010000139.1:0-11814 GCA_964630585.1 uncultured Gordonia sp. | reverse complement strand
ATCCGGAGGAGGCACTCAGAAACTGAGCTCTCCGGAAACTCCGGGACGGATCAGTGCCCCCGACTGGGGCGATCCCGATGATTCGGGTTGCGTGTTGCTCGATGTGGGCAATGGTCGTGTCATCGGATCGGCAGACCGACCCGAGGACAATCTCAGTCGTATCTACATCCAGAGCGTTCCGCTGAGTCCTGGTCGGTACACGGTGGCCATTCGGTGCTACACCGGTCATTATTCCGCCTCCGTGGTGTCCAATCGGGTCTCTGTGAACGTGTCCGGTGGACCCGCGTCGCCTTTCGACAGCAGTGCGGCCGTGCCCGTCACGAAGCACGGAACCAAGGCGCGGCCGAAGACCGCCAAGCCCGGCCAGCATCGTCAGGGAGAGCACTGCACGACGGCCGGCCGTCATGGCGTTTGGGTAGTCGACGACTCCCAGGCACGGCACCGTTGGGTTTGCGACACCGACGACGGCCTGCCGGTGTTCAAACCCAACGCCCATAAGAAGGGTGCGCCGTGCACCTCGCGTGGCAGGGCCGGGGGTTGGAAGCCGATTGACACCAACCACGGTTGGGAATGGGTGTGCTACACCGACCGCTGATGGAGGCGTAGCCACACAACGCGACAGGGCGGCCCGTTGACGTCGGGCCGCCCTGTCTGCTGTCTGCTGTCTGCGTCGCTACTCGGGGCGCTGATAGGGCGCGCAGCCCGGAGGCGCCTGCGGCGCGACGAGGGCGGGCCGCTTGACGATCTTCTTGGTCACCGGGGTGTTTTCCTCCAGGAGGAACTTCTCGCCGTGGTGGGCCAGCTCGATCGGCGGACCCGAGAGCAACCGGTACGTCGCCGAGTCGCGGTCGACGGCGACGACGATCGACGACCCGCGCACGATCATGCGGAACGACATGTAGTTCAACCGCTTCGGCAGCCGTGGCGCAAAGGTGATATTGCCGTCGAAGTCGCGCATCCCGCCGAATCCGGCGACGCAGTCGGTCCACGCGCCCGCCAGCGCCGCGATGTGCAGTCCCGACGCGACGTTGGCGTGCAGGTCGTGCAGGTCGGTGAACACCGACTCGCACATCAGGTCGTAGGCCAGTTCCAGGTAACCCACTTCGGCGGCCACGACCGCCTCACAACACGCCGACAGCGACGAGTCGCGGACCGTGAGCGGATAGTAGTAGTCGAAGTTGCGCTTCTTGGCGGCGTCGTCGAAGACGTCGCCGCGTGTGTACATCGCGAAGACGAGGTCGGCCTGCTTGACGACCTGCTTGCGGTACAGGTCGAAGTACGGGTAGTTCAGCAGCAGCGGATAGCGGTCCTTGGAGCCCTCGAAATCCCACTGCCCCAGGAGGGTGAACGACTCGCACTGCGGGTGGACTTCGAGCTTCTCGTCGTAGGGGATCGCCATTGCGTCAGCGGCTGCTTCCCAGCGCGCCGTCTCCTCGTCGGTGACGCCCAGCGCGCGCGCCACGTCGGGCTGGCGGTGCGCGGCCGCCACCGCGTCGCGCAGGTTCTGCTGCACGGCCAGGTTGGTGAACACGTTGTTGTTGACGATGGCGGTGTACTCGTCGGGCCCGGTGACGCCGTCGAGGCGGAAGTCCCCGTGCATATCGAAGTGGCCGGTGCCCGAGAACAGGCGCGCGGTCTCCACCAGCAGTTCCACGCCGCACTCGACGTCGAACTGTTCGTCCCCGGTGGCGTTGAGGTACTTCGCGACCGCGTTGGCGATGTCGGCGCTGACGTGCACGCCCGCCGTGCCGGCCGGCCAGTAGCCCGAGCACTCGTCGCCGTTGATGGAGCGCCACGGGAACATGGCGCCCTTCTGGCCGAGTTCGGCGGCGCGTGCCTTGGCCTTGTCCATGGTCGAGTGCCGCCAGCGCAGCTCCTCGCCGGCTGCAGCGGGCAGCGTGTAGGTCAGCATCGGCAGCACGAAGCTCTCGGTGTCCCAGAACGCGTGCCCGTCATAGCCGGGCCCGGTCAGTCCCTTGGCCGGGATGGCGCGCGACTCGCCGCGAGCGCCGGCCTGCAGCACGTGGAACAGTGCGAAGCGGACCGCCTGCTGCAGCTCCGGGTCACCGTCGAGCTCGATATCGGCGGAGTGCCAGAAGTCGTCGAGGAAGGCCGTCTGCTGGGCGACCAGTTCCTCCCACCCGGTGTCGACGGCCAGGGCGAGTGCCGCCTCGACCTGTGCGCGCAGCGCGGGCACGCTGCGGCGGCCCGACCAGCCGTAGCCGATGTACTTGGTCAGCGACACCTTCTGCCCGCGCGTCACGGTGGTGGAGATCGTCAGGCGCGCCAGGTCACCGTCGGCGCGGATCGAGGTCTGGGCGTCCGACGGCATCTCCAGCGTGTGGTCCATGCCCGCGGCCATGTGCAGCTCGGAGTTACGCGTGTGGTGCACCAAGACCGCCGAGTACCCGTGCGAGTCGGCCAGGTCGGCAACCAATGGAGCGTCGAGCGCGGCCGCTAGACGGGGGTCGTTGCCCGGAATCGGGATCGGCTCGTTGGCGAGCAGGTCGGACTGCAGCACGAGGGTCATGTCCTCGCTGAGCGGCTCCACCTCGTAGTGGATGGCGGCGATCGCGCGCTTGGTGAACGACACGAGCCGTTCCGAGCGGATGCGCACCCGGCGCCCCGTCGGCGAGGTCCACACCGTCTCGCGGCGCAGCGTGCCGGTGCGGAAGTCCAGGGTGCGCGAGTGCTCCTCGGTGGTCCCGTACCGCAGGTCCATCGGCTCGTCTTCGACGAGGAGCCGGATGATCTTGCCGTCGGTGACGTTGACGACGGTCTGGCCCGATTCGGGGTAGCCGTAGCCGGATTCGGCGTAGGGCAGGCCGCGCAGCTCGTAGAACCCGTTGAGGTAGGACCCGGGCAGATCGGTCGGCTCACCCTCCTCGAATGTGCCGCGCAGGCCGATGTGCCCGTTGGATAGCGCGAACAGGGATTCGGTGCGCGAGAGCATGTCGACCCGCAGGCCGTTCCACTTGAGCTGCCACGGGTGGACCTCGAAACCCATCTCGCGCACGGGGCCGTGCGGATCGGGGAACGGGTGGCTCATTGTGGTGCTCCTTCCGGCTGGCGCAACTGGTCCAGGCTGGTGACGACGATGGTGGCGCCATTGGCGGCAAGCGACGTCGCATGGGGGCTCGGCTGTTTACTTCCGCCGGTTCTGTCTACGCCGACGACGGTGGGGAATCCTCCGGCCGCTCCGGCGGTGACGCCGGAGACGGCGTCCTCGAACACGGCGGCGTGCTCGACGCCCACGCCCATCAGCTCGGCGCCGAGGAGGAACGAGTCGGGCGCAGGCTTGCCCTTCAGGCCGCGCTCGACGATGACGTTGCCGTCGACGCGGTGGGTCACGAACGCGGTCAGTCCGGCGGCCTCCAACACGGGCCCGCCGTTCTTTGAGGAGGTGACGACCGCGATGCCAAGACCCGCGTCGCGCGCCGCCTCCAGGTAGGCGACCGCGTCGGGGTAGGGGGTCACCCCGTCGCGGTCCAGGATGGCCAGGAAGCGGTCGTTCTTGTCTTGTGCCAGCTTGGCGACGGCCGCGTCGTCGACGGTGATGTGGCGGGCGGTGAGGAACGCGGTGATTCCGTCCTCACGGGGCCGGCCGTCGACGTGGGCGAGGTAATCGGCATCGGTGAACGGCACCGGGGTGTTCCCGTCGGCGTCGGTGACGTGGGCTAGGAAGTCGTTGAACGCCTCGGTCCACGCGGTCAGGTGCACGGATGCGGTATCGGTGAGCACCCCGTCCAGGTCGAAGAGTGCGACGGTGATCGAATCCGGCAGCCCCAGCATTTCGCTCACGCTACGCGACTGCGCAGGGACGTGCGCGGCGACTCGGCCCATTGCCGGGCGTGCCAATATGGGACCCATGTTGCGCGACTTCGCCCAAGTCGATGTGTTCACCACCGAGCCCACCAGGGGCAATCCGGTGGCGGTCGTGCTCGACGGCGACGGGCTCGACGACGAGGCGATGGCGGCGTTCGCCCGGTGGACGAATCTGTCGGAGACGACGTTCGTGTGCACCGCCGCAGATCCGGGCGCCGACTACCTGCTGCGCATCTTCACCCCGGCGGGCGAGCTGCCGTTCGCAGGGCATCCGACCCTCGGTTCGGCTCACGCGTGGTTGGCCCGTGGCGGCACTCCGCGTGGTGCCGACATTGTGCAGGAATGCGGCATCGGCCTGGTCAGGATCAGCCGCGACGGCGATCTGCTCGCGTTTGCCGCACCCCCGCTGCGCCGATCGGGTCCGGTCGACCCGGCCGCTGTTGAGGAGATCGTGGGCGCGCTGGGCGTGTCCGACGACGACGTCGTCGACGTGGCGTGGGTGGACAACGGGCCGCCATGGATCGGCGTCCTGCTGTCCTCTGCAGCGCGTGTACTGGCCATCCGCCCGGACTTCGCAGCGTTGGGCGAGCACCTCGTCGGAGTGGTCGGGCCGTACCCGCCGGGGGAGGGGCCCGACGGTGCCGCGTGGGAGGTGCGCGCCTTCGCTCCGGCCGCCGGGGTGCCCGAGGATCCGGTGACCGGCAGCCTCAACGCCGGTCTGGCACTGTGGCTGCGCTCGTCGGGCCGCGTCCCCGCCAGCTACACGGCGTCGCAGGGCACCGCGCTGGAGCGCGCGGGACGGGTCGTGGTCGTCGACGACGGCGAAGACGTCTGGATCGGCGGGGACTCGGTCGGCGTCATCGAAGGGACGGTGGACCTGTGACCGCCGAATCGTCGTCGGGCAAGAACCGGCGCCGCGAACCCCCGCCTGATCCCGACCCGTTGCCCGGGCTCGTCGATGCGCACACCCATCTCGCCGCATGTGGCGGTCGTGACCCGGAGTCGGTCGCCGCGATCCTCGACCATGCCGGTCGCGTCGGGGTGGGGCAAGTGGTCACCGTCGCCGACGACATGGTCGATGCGCGGTGGGCCGTGGCCGCCGCCGAATGGGATCGCCGATGCTTTGCTGCGGTCGCGCTGCACCCCATGCACGCCGGCGACCTCGACGACGACGCGAAGGTCGAGTTGGAGCAGATGGCGCGTCACGAGCGCGTCGTCGCGGTCGGCGAGACCGGGCTGGACTACTACTGGCCGTCGCGGTCGCAGGACTGTGCGCCGCCCGATGTTCAGGCGCAGGCGTTCGCCTGGCACATCGACCTGGCCAAGCGCGTCGGCAAGCCGCTGATGATCCACAACCGTGAGGCCGACCGCGACTTGCTGGACATCCTCGCTGCGGAGGGTTCGCCGGAGATGGTGATCATGCACTGCTTCTCCGGCGATGCGGCGATTGCGCGCGAGTGCGTGGACCGTGGGTACGTGCTGAGTTTCTCCGGCACGGTGTCTTTCTCCAACGCCTCGGAACTACAGGAAGCTGCGCTCTTGGTGCCCGACGAGCAGATCCTCGTCGAAACCGATGCCCCGTTCCTGACGCCGCACCCGTACCGCGGGCGGCGCAACCAGTCGTACTGCCTGCCCTACACGGCACGGTTCCTCGCCGCCCTGCGCGGCACATCCGACGAGGAGATGGCGGCGGTCCTGGGAGGCAATGCCCGCCGCGTCTACCAGCTCTGATATAGCGCGGGTGGCTGAAAAGTCGCCACTTCGATATCATTTCGTGACATGCCCGCCGCGCGGTGGCCTTGACCATCGGCCCGTCGGCGGGTGCGCAAAGCGCAGAACCACGTCTGACAACAGATCTAGGCAGGACCGAGCCCGATGACGCACAACGTAACCCGCCATGTGGAAGCTCCGGCTCCGCAGAGCAAGCACGCCAAAGTCGAGGCGCCCGAGCCGAGCGCGGTCACCGCGGTGAACCGTTCGACCTCGCTGCGGCCGCGGATCGCGGTCGGCGCGGTGCTGGCCACCCTTGCCGCCGGTGGGATCGTCGGTCTCGCATCGCACAAGACGGTGACGCTGGAGGTCGACGGGCAGTCGCGCACGGTATCCACGATGGCGCTGTCGGTGGACTCGGTGCTGCGCGCCAACGGATACACGCCGACGAAGGCCGACGTGGTCGTCCCGGCCGGATCGTCGAAGCTGCACGACGGTGAGAAGGTGACTCTCAAACGACAGAAAGAGGTCACCCTCGACGTCGACGGCCGCAAGCGCACGGTGACCACCACTGCGTCCACCGTCGACGAGCTGCTCGCCCAGCAGAACCTGTCGAACCACTCGACCACCACCAACCTCACCGCGCTGCCGATCTCGGGTGCCGTCATCGTCCTCAACGCGCCGGTCCCGGTCACCTTGACCGACGGGACCGTGACCTGGCGACCCGTCGTCGGTGCGCAGACGGTCGGCGAGCTGCTGTCGAAGACCGGCAAGCCGTTGGCTCCCACCGACAAGGTCGTGCCCGCCGCGGATACCCCGGTGACCGAGGGCATGAAGGTCAAGGTCACCCGCATCCGCACCGTAGAGTCGACGCGGGTGGAGAACGTGGCGCCGCCGCAGATCGAGAAGAAGGACGCGGCGCTGGTCAGCGGCCGCACCATCGTCGAGAAGCCCGGTAAGCCCGGGCAGGCGCGCGTCACCTACACGGTGACTGTGGTCAACGGCAAGGAGATCAAGCGCATCAAGCAGGGCTCGGAGACGCTGGTGGAGCCGGTCGCCGCGACCGTGCGCGTCGGCACCAAGCCCGGTGCACCGTACGTCCCGCCGGGTTCGGTGTGGGATGTCCTCGCGCAGTGTGAAGCCGGCGGCAACTGGGCGATCAACACCGGCAACGGCTTCTACGGCGGCGTGCAGTTCGACTACGGCACCTGGTTGCGCCACGGCGGCGGCAAGTATGCCCCGCGCGCCGACCTGGCGACCCGCGAGGAGCAGATCGAGATCGCCAAGAAGACCCAGGCCGCACAGGGCTGGGGCGCCTGGCCGGCGTGCACGGCGAGGATGGGTCTGCGCTGAGCGCACAACCGCCCCGATTGCTGGGCCCGGCCCAGATCCGTGGACTTGCCGCCGAATTGGGCGTGCGCCCGACCAAGACGCTTGGTCAGAACTTCGTCCACGATGCCAACACCGTGCGGCGCATCGTCGCGACCGCCGGTGTCGACGAGTCCGACCGCGTGCTCGAGGTCGGCCCGGGCCTCGGTTCGCTGACGCTGGCGCTGCTGGGTGCCGCGGGCTCGGTCGAAGCCGTGGAAATCGATCCGGTGTTGGCCGCTCGACTGCCCGAGACGATCGCGGAATACGCGCCGGCCCAACGGGATTCGTTCGAGGTCATCACAGCTGACGCGCTGCGGATCTCCGCGTCGGACCTGTCGGGTGAGCCGACAGCGCTGGTCGCCAACCTGCCCTACAACGTCGCCGTCCCGGTTTTGCTGCACCTCATGTCCGAAGTCGACTCCCTGCGCACCGCCCTGGTGATGGTGCAGGCCGAGGTCGCCGACCGATTGGCCGCCGAACCGGGCAGCCG
The DNA here is from genome assembly GCA_964630585.1 of uncultured Gordonia sp. Taxonomy (GTDB): domain Bacteria; phylum Actinomycetota; class Actinomycetes; order Mycobacteriales; family Mycobacteriaceae; genus Gordonia. The sequence continues at coordinate 4,418 of CAZVVS010000139.1, read as the reverse complement.
CGTCTACGGGATCCCCAGCGTCAAAGCCCGCTACTTCGGGCGGGTCTCGCGTGCCGGCGCGGTGGGTCGCAACGTCTTCTGGCCGGAGCCGAAGGTCGAATCGGGTTTGGTGCGCATCGAACGGACCGATGACTACCCGCGCGACGCACAAGAGCGACGCCGGGTGTTCGAGGTGATCGACGCGGCCTTCGCGCAGCGCCGCAAGACCTTGCGTGCCGCGCTCGCCGGGTGGGCGGGTTCGCCGGTCGAGGCCGAGCGACGGCTGCGGGCGGCCGGGATCGATCCGTCGGCGCGCGGCGAACGGCTCGGCATCGCCGACTACGTCGCCTTGGCGGCCACTGCACTACCCTGACGTTCCGTGGCCCTCAAACCCCCGTCGTCCGCCGGGTCGATCACCGTGCGCGCCGCGGCGAAGGTCAACCTGTTCCTCGGGGTGGGCCCGCTGCGCGGCGACGGCTACCACGATCTGACGACGGTCTTCCAGGCGGTTTCGCTATTCGACCACGTCACCGTGCAGACCGCGGACGAGTTGTCCGTGCAGACGATTGGCGAGGGCGCCGATCAAGTCCCCGACGATCCTCGGGCGAACCTCGCCGCCCGTGCCGCGTTGCGCGTCGATCCGCAGGCCCGCGTCGCGGTAGAGATCGACAAGACCATCCCGGTCGCCGGTGGAATGGCCGGTGGAAGCGCCGACGGTGCCGCGTCGTTGCTGGCCTGTGTACGGCTGCTCGGCGTCGACTGGACCCGTGACGATCTGATGGCCGCCGCCGCCGACCTCGGCTCGGACGTGCCGTTCTGCCTGCACGGCGGAACCGCGCTGGGAACGGGGCGCGGCGAGCAGCTCACCGGCGTCCTGTCGCGCGGGGTTTACCACTGGGTGCTGGCGATCGCGAAGACCGGCCTGTCCACCCCGGCGGTTTTCGCCGAGCTCGACCGGCTGCGCGAGCGAGGCGATCCCAGGGGTGCGCAAACGCCCGATCCCGACGACCTGCTGCGCGCCCTGGCTGCCGGCGACGTGGCGCGCACCGCCGCGACGCTGCACAACGACCTGCAGCCGGCTGCGCTGTCGCTGCAGCCGGGCCTGCGCCGCACGTTGAGCGCCGGGGTGGACGCCGGTGCGCTCTCGGGGATCGTCTCCGGTTCCGGTCCGACGTGTGCCTTCCTGTGCGCCGACGAGGAGTCGGCGGTCCGTGTTGCCGCCGAACTCGCCGGTCGTGGGGTCGCCCGCTCCGTGCGCACCGCCCACGGTCCCGTCCCCGGCGCGCGAATCGTCGAATGCGGGTAGTGCCGCGATCGGATGGGTTAGCGTCGCTGCCATGCGAGCATTTTCAGTTTTCCTGGGCGCAGCCCTTGCCCTGGCCGGCCCGATTGCCGTCGCCCCCACCCCCAACGCCTCTGCCGCAGCGACGGGGACCGTGCTGTCGCGGTCCGCAGTCCCGGCGGTGAACCTGCCGTCGGGCGCCGTGCGCGCCGTCAAGGTGCTGTACACCACGCGTGATCAGAACGGCCGGCCCGCGCGCAGCACAGGCGTCGTCTACTACCCGCGCGGCGCCGCGCCCGCCGGTGGCTGGAAGGTCGTGTCGTGGGCCCACGGCACCAGCGGCATCAGCGCCAAGTGCGCGCCGAGCATCACTTCGGGCAAACGCCAGGACGAGATGCAGCCGAATATCGCCGGTGCGCTGGCCCGCGGATACGTCGTGACCGCGACCGACTACATCGGGCTTGGCGGCGGCGGGGTCGCCGAGTACCTGGGTGGGCGCTCGGCCGCCTACAACGTGATCGACATGATCCGGGCCGCGCGCAACATCGATCCGACGATCGGCAAGCGGTGGGTGTCCCTGGGCCACTCCCAGGGCGGCCACGCCGCACTGTGGGCCGCTCGGACGGCTCCGCGCTACGCCCCCGAACTGCCGATGCTGGGAACGGTCGCACTGGCCCCGGCCAGCCAGATCCCGGAGATCACCCCGGTGTTCCAGTACCCTGGTACGCCCAGCTTGGGGACGTTCAACATGATGTCGGGGTTCGGCCTGTACCTCATGAGCGGTCTCAACAGCGCCCGGCCGGATCTGAACGCGTTGTCCTACCTGTCCCCGGTTGGACGTCAGTGGTTGGCGATTGCACGCGATACCTGCGTCTTCGAACTCGCAGTCAAGATGCGCAACGTCGCACCCGGATCGTTGTGGGCCAAGGCGACGTCGAGTTCACCGCAATTCATGGCCGCTCTGCGCGACTACGCGGGGATCCCGAACACCGGGTTCGGCACCCGAGGCGTCCGACTGCAGCAGGGCATGAACGACACCATTGTCCTGCCGATCAGCACCATTCAGCTCGAGGGGCAGTTGCGAAGCGGTGGCGCCAACGTGTCGCTGCGGTTCTACCCTGGCGACCATATGGCCGTGACCAGGGCATCGATGGGCGACACGATGGCCACCGTGGCGGGCTACTTCGGCTGACTAGACTGGCGCCGTGACCGCGCCGGCCAACCCCGTACTGATCAACGCCGAGAAGATCAGCAAGAGCTTCGGCATCAAGCCACTCCTCGAGTCGGTGAGCGTCGGCGTCCACGCCGGGCAGCGGATCGGTGTCGTCGGCCTCAACGGCGGTGGGAAGACCACGCTGTTGGAAATCCTTGCCGGGATCGTCGAACCCGACGATGGACGCGTGTCGACGGCCCGTGAGGCGCGCATCGCCACGGTGACCCAGCGCGGCGAGCTGCCGCCCGATGCCACGGTTGCCGAGGTCGTCGTCGGCTCGCTCGGTGTCGCCGAACACGAATGGGCGGGGGACCCGCGGATCCGGGACGTGCTGGCCGGGATCGGCGTCGCCGACCTGCTGGACCGGCGCACCGACGAGCTCTCAGGCGGTCAGCGCCGACGGGTCGCACTGGCCGCCGCACTGGTCGGCGACGCCAATGTCCTCATCCTCGACGAGCCGACCAACCATCTCGACGTCGAGGGTGTGCAGTGGCTGGCGGGTCATTTGGTGGCACGCGGTGACGCGGTCGTCGTCGTCACGCACGACCGCTGGTTCCTCGATACCGTCGCGCAGCGCACCTGGGAGGTGCACGACGGGACCGTCGACGAATACGACGGCGGCTACAACGACTGGGTGTTCGCACGCGCCGAGCGGGCGCGCCTGGCCGACGCCGCCGAGGAGCGCCGACGCAATCTGGCGCGCAAAGAGCTGGCGTGGTTGCGGCGGGGCCCGCCCGCACGGACCTCGAAGCCGAGGTATCGGATCGAGGCGGCGGAGAAGCTGATCGCCGACGTCCCGCCGCCGCGCGACACGGTGACGCTGTCGGCCTTCGCCAAGCGACGGCTGGGCCGCGTGGCGATCGAGCTGGAGGATGCCCGCGTGAGCACGCCGATCGGCGCCGACGGGTCGTCGACGGTGCTGCTCGACGCGTTGACCTGGCGGCTGGCGCCGGGTGAGCGGATCGGTCTTGTCGGTGTCAACGGTTCGGGGAAGACGACGCTGCTGCGCGCGCTGGCCGGGGAGGTTCCGGTGGAACCGGGGCGGCGGATCGAGGGCAAGACGGTGTCGCTGGGGTGGCTGCGCCAGGAACTCGACGACCTCGATCCCGACCAGCGGGTGCTCGACGCGGTCGAGGCGATTGCCGGCACCGTGACGCTGGGCGACAAGGAACTCACGGCCAGCCAACTCGCCGAACGGCTCGGCTTCGCACCCGCCCGCCAGCGCACACCGGTCGGCGACCTGTCCGGCGGCGAGCGGCGCCGCCTTCAGTTGACGCGGGTGTTGATGGGCGAGCCAAACGTGCTGCTCCTCGACGAGCCGACCAACGACTTGGACATCGACACCCTGCAGCAGGTCGAGGACCTCCTCGACGGCTGGGCCGGCACGCTCGTCGTGATCAGCCACGACCGCTACCTCATCGAGCGGATCTGTGATTCGACGTGGGGCTTGTTCGGCGATGGGAAGCTGACCAACCTACCTCGGGGCATCGAGCAGTATCTGGAGCGCCGAAGTGCCGCGCTTCGCGCGACCGGCGCTGCGGGCAAGGCCGTCCCCGCCGCGTCGTCTGCTGCACCGTCCGCCCCGACGTCGGCGGCCGAGCACCGTGATGCCCGCAAGGCGATGGGCCGACTCGAGCGCCAGATCGACAAACTGTCCGCACGCGAGGCGCAGCTGCATGCCGACCTGGTTGAGGCGGCCACCGATCCGGGGCGGTTGGTGGAGCTCGACGCCGAGCTCAAGCGCGTCGTGGCGGACAAGGAGCAGGCCGAGGCCGACTGGCTCGTGGCCGCTGAACTCGCCGACTGACCCCGATCCGACGCCGAGTGAGCCCTACTTCTCTTCGGGAGCCAATGGGTATCCGCGGCCGGCGTTGTCGAAGCCGCCGAGTTCGAGCACCGTCAGCGTGGGATCCAGCGGGGATGCGTAGTTCGCGCGGATCTCGG
>CAZVVS010000138.1:0-11818 GCA_964630585.1 uncultured Gordonia sp. | reverse complement strand
CGACGCGGCGCGGCTATGAGCATGACTCTGACACCTACCGGGCTGCTGCGTTGGCGGCGATCGAGCGGATGCGGCTCCTGCACGCCAAGTGCTGTTGCTCCGCCTGCTATCGGCGCAAAATCTGCGCCGGGTGTAACGAGCCGTGGCCGTGTCCGACGCTCGCAGCCCTGAACGGGGACACCGATGCGTGAACCTGATCCGCGCCCCATGTCCGAATGGGCGCAAGGCCGCTACGGCGAGAAGGTGTGTGTGCATGGTGTCGGGCATCCCGACCGGGCGGTGTCGCTGCCGCTGGGTGCCGGTGTGCATGGCTGCGACGGCTGCTGTGCCCGCACCTACGCCGAGCAGGTGACCGAGTGACCCCCTGCCGCGCCACCGACTGCGACCGCCAATCCACCAGACGCGGACTCTGCAACCGCTGCTACATGCGCGAATACTCCCGCCAACACGCCTACGGCCGCTGGAAATCCGGACACGTCGACGCCCAACCCGTCCGCGACCACCTCAACAAACTCCAGGCCGCCGGACTCGGAATGCGCGTCATCGCCGAACAAACCGGCGTCGCCCGCTCAACCCTGCGCGCCATCCTCAACGGCAAGAAACGCGCCACCAGCGAAGGCAGCAAAATCGAACCGCCCCGCCACCACGTCATGCAAGCCACCGCCCAAGCCATCCTCGCCGTCGCCCTACCCACACCCCTGGACCCACGCATCCCCGACAACACCCCCGTCGATGCGACCGGTACCCGCCGGCGCCTACGCGCCCTGGCCGCCATCGGCTGGACCCACGCCCACCTCGGCGCGTGCATCGGCTGGTCCACCACCAACCTCAACACCCTGCTGCACCGCGACCGCGTCAACGCCCACACCGCCCGCATGATCGCCGAGCTCTACGACCAACTCGCACTCGCCCCCGGCCCCTCGACCTCGGCGATGATCCGCGCCCAACGCAAAGGCTGGCGCAAACCACTCGACTGGGACGACGACCTCATCGACATCCCCACCGCCACCCCCGCCGAACCCACCCCGACCACGACCACCGACCGCCTCGACGACCTCGAATGGCTACTGCACTGCGGTGAGAACCCAGACACCGCCGCGGCCCGATGCGGCTGGAGCACCTACGCCAGCGCAACCCGAGCCGCACACCGCAACGCCCGCAAACTACCAACCCCCCAGGGCATCGTCGACGCCTACGGACCAAGGACGGTGACCGACAAGTGACCGGCTACGGCAACGCCGCCCCCGCCTACTACGACCTCGGATGGAAAGCGCCGCTACCGCTACCGCGCGGCGCCAAGAAATCCCCACCACCGGGGCGCACCGGTTACAACGCCGAGGAGCCCAGCTACCCCGACATCATCGCCTGGGGCGAGGACCACGCCGACGGCAACCTCGCCCTGCGCCTACCACCCGGCGTCATCGGCATCGACGTCGACCACTACGACGGCAAACAGGGCGGACTCACCCTCAAGCACGCCGAGCAACTGTGGGGCGACCTGCCGCCCACCGTGCGCACCACCAGCCGCGACGACGACCAATCGGGCATCCGCCTCTACCGCGTCCCGCCACAGACCCGCCTGCGCACCGTCCTCGACTTCCCCGACCACCACCTCGGCGACGTCGAGATCGTCCAACACTTCCACCGCTACGCCATCGCCTGGCCCTCGATCCACCCCAGCGGCGCGCAATACCGCTGGCTCGACCACCACAACCAGCCCGTCGACATCCCCCGACCCGACGACCTGCCGCAGCTGCCACAAGCCTGGATCGACGCACTGACCGCCACCGGCACGGCCGTCGAACTGTCCGGGCAGGTGGACCTGCAAGCCGTCCTCGACGCCATGGCGCCCGGCCCGCCCAGCCACCGCGTCACCAACCGACTCGACCGCGCCACCGCCGACCTGCAGGGCACACCCGCCTCGCGCCACGACACCACCATGCGCCACGTCCTGGCCCTCCTGCGATACGCCGAGCAAGGCGAACCGGGCGTGCCCGGCGCCCTGGCCACCCTGGGCGGCGCGTTCACCGCCGTGGTCACCGCACCGGGCGAGGGCCAGCGCAGCCCCGCCGAGGCGCAGCGCGAATACGTGCGCATGATCACCAATCAGAGAGGCTTGCAGTTGATCGCGGCCACGCCCACCGTCGACCTGGTCGACGCCGCCGAGATCCTCGCCGCCCGCACCGAACCGCCCGCACTGACCGCGGTACCCGACCCCGCCGACGAGGCCGAGCAGCTCGACGAGCTCGACGGTCAATTCTGGGCCGCCCGCGAATCCCTGGCCACCGTCTACGCCTGGGCGCACGGCCGCTACACCTCCCCCTGGTCGGTCCTCGGCGTCGTCCTGTGCCGCGCCCTGGCCGCCGTACCGCCCTGGATCACCCTGCCCCCGGTCATCGGCGGCCGAGGCTCCCTCAACCTGTTCTGCGCGCTGGTCGGCCCGTCCGGCTCGGGCAAAGGCGCATCGGCATCGGTGGCCGAGCAGATCCTGCCCACCGAGGTGCACTGCGCCAAACTGGGCAGCGGCGAGGGCCTGGTCAAAACCTACGGCCGCGCCCGCAAAGAAGACGGCCGCTACCACACCGAACTCATCCGACACTCGGCACTGTTCGCCGTCGACGAAGTCGACACCATCGCCGGGCTCGGCGCCCGGCTGGGCTCCACCCTCATGCCCGCGCTGCGATCCATGTACTCGGGCGAGACCCTCGGATTCGGCTATGCCGACCCCACCAAAGCCGTCCTGATCCCCGCCCACGCCTACCGCGCCGCGCTGTGGGTCGGAGTCCAGCCCGGCCGCGCCCGGGCCCTGCTCGACGAGGCCGACGGCGGCACCCCGCAGCGATTCGTGTGGCTGCCCACCACCGACCCGCGCATCGGCGACATCCACCTGTCCGAGGCCGACTTTCCCGCGCCGCTGACGCTGCCCGACCGATGGGGCAACACCTACGCCACGTTCACCGTGCCGCACGCGGTCACCGACATCATCCGCGACGCCCACATCGCCCGCGCCCGCGGCATCGGCGACGCGCTGGACGGTCACGCCCTGTTCACCCGCGAGAAGGTCGCCGCCGCACTCGCCGTCCTCGACGGCCGCGACGCGATGACACTCGAGGACTGGGAGCTCTCCGGCGTGGTGATGACGATGAGCAACCGCACCCGCGCCGACGTCGAGTCAGGACTGCGCGCCACCATCGAATCGGAGGCCCGCGAATACGGTGCGCGCCTGGCGCTGACCAACGACGAACGCGAGATCCGCGGCGACAAACTCAAGCGCGATCGGGTGTCGCGGGTCATGCTGCGCGCCCTGGAGCGCGCCGGCGGATCCATGACCAAGGGGCGTCTGGTCAACCGCGTCGCGTCGCGCGACCGCGACGTCGCCGAGGAGTCGCTCATGGTGCTGATCGCCGAGATGAGGGTCTTCCACAACCCGTCCAGTGACCGAATCGAGTCGCTTCCGGGAGGGCTGACGCAGTGAGTTATCCACAGGCGCGAGGCCGTAGGACGTCAGGTAGGACGCGGGTCCTAACGTCCTACGTCCGCGCGACCCCGCGAACACAAAACCGCAGGTCACCGTTAGGTGATAGTGGTCATCTATTCAGAGAGAGAAATATATAATGCCTGGTCAGAGTGTTTTAGTGGGTAGGACGTTAGGACCCGTGTCCTACGTCCTCCTCCTAACCCCACCAGCGCCGTGCCTGTGGATAACTTCCACAGGCAAAACGGGCCCACGATGACCGCCCAGTGCGGCGCCTGTGGGCAAGCGCTCAAACCCACCGCCATCACCCGCCGCGCCGCCCGCAAAGCCGCCGAATCCGACTTCGAGGTCGGCCGCTGCACCCACTGCAGCGCCCAAATCCTCGTCGGCTGGACCGACGCCCAACTGCGCACCCTCGACGCCGCCCCTCTCAACCAGATCGGCGAGATGGCGGCCACGGCGCTGGAGCTGCCCACGTTCACCCGCCACGGCGCGCGCTTCCGCCGGCGCGGCCCCCTCGAGCGCAAGCACTTCCCCGAACGCCCCCACACCGTGCACGCCACGCACCACTGCGCCCAGCACTGGCCCGAGCAACTCCGGCTGCCGCTGGCCGGACACGACAACAAACCGGATACGCCGCCGACAACAACCGAATTGAGCGAGAGGAACATTCCATTCTGATGAGCACATTCACCGTCTTCATTCCCGGAATTCCCGCGCCGCAAGGATCGAAAAGACACGTCGGCCGCGGAATCCTCGTCGAATCGTCGAAGAAACTCGCACCCTGGCGCACACTCGTCGCCTACACCATCGGCAACCACCCCGGCCTCGACCTCATCGAAACCGCCCCCATCCACGTCGGCATCGCCTTCACCATGCCGCGACCCAAATCCACACCCAAGACGCGCCCCACCCCGCCGGCGACCAAGAAACCCGACCTCGACAAGCTGGTGCGCGCAATCCTCGACGCCGGATCAGGTGTCGCCTGGCGCGACGACTCCCAAGTCATCTCCATCACCGCCACCAAACGGGTCGCCGAGCTCGACGAGCAGCCCGGCGCGAAGCTGTCGATCACCGCAATCGGGGCCGATCAGTGACCGACGACACCTACCTCGACCGCACCACCCGCGAAGCCCTCGCCCACGACCTGAACACCATCACCACCTGGCTCGCCGACGACCTCGACACCGTCATCACCAAGCAGATCAACTACCAAGACCGCGGCAAGAACCACCACTCCAACGAGTCACCGTGGCCCATGCACCTGACTGCCAGCGACGCCTCCTGGGACCTGATCAACACGCTGCACGCCTGGATCGACACCGTCGTCACCCAACGCCACTACCCGCATCCCGGGCGCCTGAGGGCCGCTCAGGCCGCAAAATGGCTACACCAGAACCTCATCGCCCTCGCCCTCTGCGAAGACGCCGACCAGGCCGCCGACGAAATCCACCACGCCGTCACCCGCGTCCGCCAGATCGTCGACCGCCCGAGAACACCCGAATTCGTCGGCCCCTGCCAATCCGCCGACGCCACCGCCGTCGCCGCCGGCAAGAAGATCATCGACCCCGTCGTCTGCGCCGGCCTGTACTGCTGGCGCGGCAAAACCGAGTACGACTGCTCGACCTGCGGAGAAACCGTGGATATCCCGACGGTGAAAGCCGCCACCGAGGAAGCCATGGCGCAGCGGCTGTTCGACCTGCCCGACCTGCGTCGAGCTCTCACGATGCTCGTCGGCGCCAGCGTGCCCCGCCAACTCGTCGACGGCTGGATCCGCCAAGGCCGACTCGTGGCCAAGGGCGGCAAGTACAAGCTCGCCGACGCCCTGGTCCTGTGGGCTCAACGGCATTCGACACGCAAAACGTCGTGACCAGCGCTTTGCCCCCCTGCATGCTAAGCTGACGCCGCACGGCGCGAGAGTCATGGGAATCACCCGAGACCTCGCGCCTTTGTCGTCCCCGTCCTGATCCACCCGTGGGGCGGCCCGCGCGCCCACCCCACACCTACCCTCGGGGCGCTGTTGTTGCGCGGGCACCTCGCTCCTGTAGCTCAGTCCGGTCAGAGCGGCTGCCTAGTAAGCAGCTGGGCGCAGGTTCGAGTCCTGCCGGGAGCTCCACCTCACCTGGCCCCTCGCGGACAGGAGCAGCGGCATCCCCCTGCCGCTTAGTCCCGCGCCGGGGCAGACGCCGCGGTCACCGCACACCGTCGCCCCGGCGTGGTCGACGAACTCCGAAGGAGACTCGATGCCGATGACCGCGCTCCTGCAATCCCTCCAAGCCCAGCAGCGTCGCTGCCACAACCAGCACCACGACAAGACCGACCGCTTCAACCACCGCTGCCGCAGGTGCCGGCGCGGCGCCGACGTCGCGGTGCGCCGCGAACTCGACGGAAGCTGAACCGGGTGCGGGCCTGGTTGATCGAGCAGGCCCTCACCCTCGTCAGCCTCATCGTCGACTGCCACCACCGGCGCACCCAACCAGACTGGGCGGCCCGCATCGACGACCACATCGACGCACCGAACTGAGAGAGGGGACCACCGTTGAGCGCACTGTGCATCTTCGCCGCGATCATCGTGGTCCTCGACTTCATGGTCCAGACGCGGCGCGACGATGATGTGTGAACGCACCCAGATCACCCGCGACCATCCCGACTACAACGCTGTCACCGCGATCCTGCGCAGCCAGCCAGACCTTGTCGTGTTAGACCCGGCGTTCATCCGCGTCCCCGACGAGCGGGCCTGGCTCGTCCGCCCTGAGCGCGGCCGCCCTGAGCGCGGCCGCCCATACCTCGAGGTCGAGGTGTGGGCGCTGGACGCTGACGGACGTCCACGCATCCTCGACGGGGATGCCGTCATCGAACCTGCACGACGCACAGTGTGGATCGACTGATGTGTGACCACATCACCCATCCCGAGCACTGGCCCGGAGACGCCGGAGCCGTGGCCGAGAGCCTCGCACCATTCGCCGTGGCCGCAGTCGCGAGCGAGCTGCGCCACATCGTAGACGTGCTGTACCGCGCCGCTGAGTTAGACGCATTCCCCCAGAACATCGTCCTCGGCCGTCAGCAACATCACAGCTCGGTGGCGTTCGATCAATGAGCATCGACACGCTCACCGCGCTGCACGACGCGGTAGCAGCCCACCTGGCAGCCGACGACGACGGCTTCGTCCTGGGCAACTGGTTCCTCGCCTACGACGCATCCCGCATCTGCGACGACGGCACCGTGTCCCACGTCCTCCAGTACACGACCAGCCCAACCTCACCATCCGCAGCACTGGGCGTCGCCCAACTGGGCACCGCCCTACTCGTCGACGACCTCACCGCAGACCCCGACGACGACTGATGCGCAACCCCGGCACCGTCTCAACCTGGCAATGCCCGGACTGCGGACAACGCTGGAGCTGGCGCAACACCCGGTGCGGACGACGCCGACTCGCCCGCACCAAGCGCAACCACGGCCAACGCTGATGACCTGGACCGGACATCCGCGCACCACCACCAGCGCGCACCGCAAACGACGACAGCGCATCTTCGACCGCGACGGGCACCGCTGCCTCATCAACGGGCCGCGGTGCAACGGCCGCGCAGAGCACCTCGACCACATCGACAACACACTGCCCCCGCCGCACTACGACGCCGAAGGCAACCTGCAGGCCTCTTGCGGCCCCTGCAACATGTGGAAGGCCGCCCACGAGGGCAACGCCGCCCAAGCCGCCCGCCGGGCCCGACTGCGACTGCCGGCCGAACCCCACCCCGGGGGGTGACCCCGGGCGGATCGCCTCCCTCTCACGGGTGGCATAGCACCTGAGGCTCTGTACGGGTTCCCAAGTTTTGCACGCGTCAACCCTGGAGGTTTGACGTTTCCGCCCCGACCCTGGAGGTCACCAAATTGCCTGGTCCAGTCCCTAAGCGCTCCGATCAACGACGTCGACGCAACAAGACGTCGTCCGACACTGACAAGGCCGCCGGCGCGAAGACGGTCAAGGTCCCTGCCGCAGACAGGAGCTGGCATCCGATCGCGAGGAGTCTTTGGGCCTCGCTATCCAAGTCGGGCCAGGCTGACTTCTACGAACCGTCGGACTGGGCTTTCGCATTCAGCCTGATGGACGACCTGTCGTACATCAAGAAGGCCCAGGAGCGCGATGAGCGCCGACCTGCGCAGATGCTCCAAACGGTGTACACGGCATTCGAGCGTCTACTGGTGACAGAGGGCGATCGCCGACGCGTGCGCCTGGAGCTCGAGCGTGTGGACGAGCCTGACGTTGATCCGGCGAAGGTCGCTATCATGGACGAGTACCGGGCCGCGGCGACGTGACTTCCTTGATCCGGTTGTGCGTTGAGTGCAACGGGTCGATGGGGGGCAAGCGCCCGCACGCCCTCTACTGCAGTCGGCAGTGCAAGACCCGTGCGTCTGATCGTCGCCGTCGCGACGACGGCCGTTCCCGCAAGCGTGACCGCGAACGCTACGCCACAGAGGGTGACCATCGGCGCGAGTATGCGCGCATCTACCTCGCCGAGAACCCCGATCGCTGCCGGGAGTACCGCCGGCGGCGGAAGGCGCGCCTTCGTGGTGCCCAAGCCTCCCAGTTCTCGGACGCGGACTGGCAGCGGACCCTGCACCGGTACCGGTTCCGCTGCGCGTACTGCGGAGAGTCTGGCCTCCTCACGATGGACCACGTCGTTCCGATCTCTCGCGGTGGCCGCCACAGCATTGGCAACGTGGTCCCGGCCTGCGGACCCTGCAACTTCGGGAAGCACACCTCCCTAGCCATCGAATGGCGTCGCCGCCTTGATGAGCGAGGGGGGGTGATGCCCGATGACAGCCGTTCGTTCGTGGCCTGATGTTGTTCCCCAGGGAGCCAACACCGCGATCGGCTGGGAAGCAGCGAAGTTCGCAACGGACTGGCTGACACAACCCGACGGTCCCGACGCTGGTAGCCCACTCCGATTCACCAGGGAGCAGCTCCGAATCCTGCTGCGGTGGTACGAAGTCGACGATTCAGGTCGATTCGTTCACCGTCGCGGGGTGATCCGCAGAATGAAGGGCTGGGGTAGGCAAGGATCCGTTCGCCGCGGCGATGGTGTGGTTCGAAGCCTTGGGCAAATGCCGCATGATCGACGGCCGGCCAGCTCACCACCCGGCGCCATGGATTCAGATCGCCGCCGTGTCGCGCGAACAAACACGGAACACCATGACACTGCTCGGTCCGATGCTGTCGAAAGACGCGGTCGCCGAGTTCGGCGTCGACCTGGGCAAGGAGATCATCTACTGCCGCGGCACCGGTCGCATCGAGGCTGTCACATCAAGCCCTCGCGCACTTGAGGGCGGCCGCCCAACGTTCGTGGTGAAGAACGAGACCCAGCACTGGATCTACGCGAACCAGGGCGTCGAGATGTCCCGTGCGATCAACCGGAACTTGGGCAAGTCACGTGACGGTGCGGCCAGGTCGTTGGCGATCCAGAACGCGCACGTCCCCGGTGAAGGGTCGGTCGCCGAGGCTGACTATGAGACGTGGACGGCAATCGAGACCGGCCGGTCAAGCGCCGCCCTATATTACGACGCAACCGAGGCACCGACCGACACCGAGCTCGCCGATCGCAACTCGCTGCGGGCTGGCCTGATAGATGCGCGCGGTGACTCGGAGTGGCTCGATGTTGACCGACTGGTCGAGGAGATCCTGGATCCGACGACCCCGGTCGAGGTGTCGCGCCGCTTCTACCTGAACCAAGTCGTCGCGGCATCAGACGCCCTGGTGACGACCACGTCCTGGGATGCTGCGGCCACCGATGACCGACTTGAGCCGGGCGACCGGATCGTGCTGGGCTTCGACGGCGGCAAGACCGACGACGCGACGGCACTCGTCGCGATACGGGTATCCGACCGGCTGGTTCAGCCGCTCGGGATCTGGCAGGCACCGGATGGGCCTCGGGGACGGGACTGGGAAGTCGACCGCACCGAGGTCGACGGCGTGTTCCGCAACGCGTTCGCGACATACGACGTCGTTGGCGCATTCGCCGACGTGGCGCTGTGGGAGTCCTACATCGATCAATGGTCGATGGACTACCGCAACCAGTTGAAGATTCGCGCATCGAACCGATCGGTCGTCGGATGGGACATGCGTAGCGGACTGAAGGACTCGACGCTCGCGAACGAGGCGCTTGTGGCGGCAGTGCTCGACGGCGCGATCAGACACTCGACCGGGGAGCCCGTCGACACGCTCTTGCGGGTACACGTGCTGAACGCGCGACGCAGACTGAACCGCTACGGCCTGTCGTTCGGGAAGGAACACCGCGAGTCGGCCCGCAAGGTCGACGGCTGGGCGGCGATGCTGCTCGCCGATATGGCACGTGCTCGCTACCTCGACAAGCACCCAACCACCGAACGCACCGGGCAAGCGGTGTTCTTCTCGATGTGAAGGAGGTCGCGTGAAGGCTCGTGACGCCGTCGACCTCGCACAGAACCTGCTGCAGGTCCGCGCCTATGAGGCGCGGCGCCTGGACCTGCTCAACGCCGCGCTGTCGCCGACGGTGCCGTTCTCCGGTGTCGAGGGCAATATCCCGGTGCAGCAGTCGGTGTGCTCGGTGCCGGTGGAGTCGGATGCCAAACCGGCGCTCAAGCGGATGGCGGCGCGGTCGGAGACGAACTTTCTGCCGCTGGTGCTCGACACGTTCTCCCAGGTGATGAAGGTCGACAACTACCTGGCCAGCGACGGGTCGGCGGCCGGGCCGTGGAAGTGGTGGCAGCGTAACCAGATGGATGCGCGCCAGACCGGTTTGCACCGCTCGGCGCTGCACTACGGCGTCGCCTATGCGACGGTGCTGCCGGCGCTCACGCCGGGCCAGAGGTCTGCTGAGGCCAATGTGTTCTGGCAGCCGTCCTCGCCGCGGCAGATGACCGCGGTGTACGGCGAGCGCATGGTGTGGGACCCCACGCACGGCGGGCCGATCGACGACGATTGGCCGCTGCACGCGCTGGAGGTCAACGGCAACATGATCCGGCTCTACGACGAGTCGGACGTGCACTTCATCGGCGTGAAGTCCCAGCCGCACTCGACGCTGGGCTGGACCGATCCGAGCTATCTGCGGGCGGAGAACTTCCGCTACATCGAGTCGCGCCACCACGGCATCGGGGTGTGTCCGATCGTGCGCTACCGCGACAGGGTGCTGCTCGACGGCGAGGAGCAGCTCGGTGTCATCGAGCCGCTGCTGGCGATCCAGTCGCGCATCAACGAGACGACGTTCGGGATGCTGGTGGCCCAGTATTTCGCCGCGTTCAAGCAGCGCTACATCATCGGCTGGACCGCTAAGACCGAAGAAGAGTCGATGCGGATGAAGGTCAACAACGTGTGGACTTTCGCCGACACCGACGTGAAGGTTGGCGAGCTCAACGAGACCGACCTGACCCGCTATATCGAGTCGAAGGACTCCGGGCTGCTGGACATGTCCGCGATCGGCCAACTCCCGCCGCACGCGCTGGGGTTGACGAAGGTCTCCAACATCTCCGACACGACGCTGGCGGCGTTGGAGTCGGCCAAGGAACGCAAGTCCGACGAGATCACCACATCGTTCGGCGAGTCCCACGAGCAGGCCTTCCGGTTGGCCGCCTACATCGACGGCGACACCACCGCCGCCGCGGACTTCGCGTCAGAGGTGAAGTGGCGCGACGCGTCGGCCCGCTCGTATGCCGCGACCGTGGACGCGTTGGGCAAGCTGGGCCAGATGCTCGGCGTGCCCGATGAGTTCTTGTGGGAGTTCATCCCCGGCTGGACGCGCGAGACCGTGAACCGTGCGGTCGCCGCGCGCCGGGAGTCTGATCCGCTGACCACGCTGTACGAGCCGCCGCCCGGCGTGCCGCAGGAGCCGAGCGGCCCGGTGAGCGATGACGACACCGACGACGACGCGGGTTAAACAGCTCTCAACCGCGGAGTACCTGTACCGACAGGGCGCAATCACCAAGACGATGGTGCGCCTGGCCGCGCGACTGGTGCGCCAGCTGGGCAGGCCCACGACCGACGATCAGCGGGCCCGGTTTGCCCGGGCGGCGTACCGGGACGTGAACAAGGCCCGCCGGCAGTCGTATGTGCTGGCGGTGCAGAGCATGGCCCACACCGCACCCGGTGTGGAGCCGGCGCCGCTGCGCCCGTATAGCCCGCAGGCCATCGAAACGATCCTGGCCGACCTCGACCAGGAGAACTCCCAGCGCCGCCAGCGCAGTCACGTGACGGTGAGCGCATCCGATCAGGTGACCCGCGCCAAATCGAAGGCCACCGTCAACGTGGCCGGGCAGATCGGCGCACGCCTTGCCCGGCATGCCGACGCGGCTGGGCGCGAAGCGGTCATCGAC
>CAZVVS010000137.1:0-11835 GCA_964630585.1 uncultured Gordonia sp. | reverse complement strand
ACCGTGGGCGACGCGGTGGTCGTCGGGGCCGGCGCGTCGGAGTCGCCGGAGGTCGCCAAGTGGTGGGCGCCGAGGCCGAAGAAGACGACGGCCACGGCCAGCAGCAGCATCGCCCCGGCACGCAACGGCAGATGGTTTGGTTCGCGTTCGGTTGTCATCAAGCCCAACTCTATCGCAGGGCGACGGGCTACTAGGAGAGGTCGAATCCCAGACGGCGCGCAGCGCGGGCCTTCTGGCGCGATGCGCGCAGTCGGCGCAGCCGCTTGACGAGCATCGGATCGGCGGCCAGCGCTTCGGGCCGGTCGACTAGCGCGTTCAACACCTGGTAGTAGCGCGTGGCGGAGAGCCCGAAGAGCTCTTTGATCGCCTCTTCCTTCGCCCCGGCGTACTTCCACCACTGCCGTTCGAACGAAAGGATCTCCCGCTCACGGCGCGACAGGCCGTCGGCACCGATCTCGTTCGGATCGAGATCAGGTGTTGCCCCCGCCTGCTGGGTCTGCCCGCTTCGCGCAGTCGCCCCGTCCATCACGCTCCCTCGAACATCAAGCTCGTCTCGCTAGTCATCTAACCACGCCGCAATGGCGCAGCCACATCGTGACGCGCCGTGATTGCGGTCGCCCCAGTCGGACTGCGTAATCTGTTGCCCATGGCGATTCTCCCGATCTGCATCGTCGGTGAGCCGGTGCTGCACGAACCCACCGCCCCCGTCGAGCTCGACGCCGACGGTCGTCCGAGTGCCGCTGACGTGGCCCTCCTTGACGACATGTACGAAACGATGGACGCCGCCAACGGCGTCGGGCTGGCGGCCAACCAGGTGGGCGTCGGCAAGCGGATGTTCGTCTACGACTGCCCCGACGGGGAGTCCCGCGCGGCCAAGTGCCGTCGCGGCGAGGTCATCAACCCGGTGCTGGAGACCTCTGCCATCCCCGAGACGATGCCCGACCCCGACGACAACGACGAGGGCTGCCTCTCCGTGCCCGGTGAACAGTTCCCGACTGGGCGCGCGGAGTGGGCGCGCGTCACCGGTGTGGATCGCAACGGCGACCCGGTGGACATCGAGGGCCACGGCTTCTTCGCGCGCATGCTGCAGCACGAGACCGGCCACCTCGACGGATTCCTCTACGTCGACGTCCTAGTCGGGCGCAATGCGCGCGCGGCCAAGAAGGCCGTCAAGCGCAACGGCTGGGGACGGCCAGGGCTCGCCTGGATGCCCGGTGAGGTCGAGGACCCGTTCGGGCACGACGACTAACCGTGTTCGTCGGCGACCGCGTGGTGGTCCGGTACCGTTTGGCGCCCGGAGCCCCGGCGGACTGGCGCGATGCGGCCGGGGCGACCTTGTCCGACGTCACCGGCGTCGTCGTGGACTCCGGTGATCCGCTGGTCCTGGACACGGCGGCCGTCCCGGTCGAGCTCATCACCTCGGTTCGGCTGCTCCCCTATCGCGCCGTGCGGAACAACGAGATCCGCGACGTGGCGCTGCGGGCGGTCGGCGCCGCCGAGTCCGACGAGCTCCTGGGTTGGCGCGTGCGCACCGGGGCCGCGCCCGTCGACAGCACGGTCCCTCTGAATAGCGCGGTGCCTGCGATCATGGGCGCGCGCCTGGACTCGGCGACGGTCGCCGCACTGCAGCAGTGGTACGCCTCGCGGGGATTGCCCGCCGTGGTCGAGCTCCCCGAGCGCCTGGTGTCGGGCGGCTCTGCTGTCGGCACGGCGGTGGGCGGGGAGTTCCACCGGCTCGTGCGGGTCACCGACGACGGCACCGAGACCGACATCGTGACCGTGCCGGCAGATGACGTGGCGCTGGGGACCTCGTTGCGCGCCGACGGTTTCCGCCTTCACCACCGGGTGGCCTATCGCGGCCTGGACGCCTGAGAGCTAATCTCGACGCGATGCGTTCGTCCAACCCCGCCACCGTGACCAAGATCGCGATCGGCGTCGCCCTCACCGTGCTCGTCGTCGGGCTGGTGTGGTTGATGGGCGGGATGGGGTGGGGCGGCGGAGGCGGTGACCATACTGGGCAGGGTGGCCACGTGGCCGTGCAGGGTGCGCCGGATCGGGTCGTGCGCACGCTTTCGCTCATCGACGCCGGAGAGTGGCCCGCGGCGGCCAATGCCCCGGGCACCAGCGGCGGGCGCACGTTCCGCAACAACGAGGGACAACTGCCGAGCACCGATTCGACGGGCGCGCGAGCCCGCTACCGGGAGTGGGACGTCAACCCCAAGAAACCGGGCCGCAGCCGAGACGCCGAGCGCATCATCACCGGTGCCGATGGCAGCGCCTGGTACACACTTGACCACTACCGCTCCTTCCACCAGATCCGGGGGCCCTCACGGTGAGCACCGCCGACACGACGCTCGACGATTTCCTGGCCTCGACCCGCGGCGGCGGGCCGACGGTGGCGCTGCGCGTCGTCGACGACGCTCCTGCCCCGACGGCGCCGACCGGAGTGGCGGTGCGGCGCATCAACGGCGACGATGCGCGCACGCTGCCCGGCCTCTACCGCGCGATGGCTGCGGCCTGGGATTTCCCTGATCATTTCGGCATGAACAAGGACGCGTTCGACGACTGCATGGGCGACCTGCCCGAAGCGGATGGGGGCTACCTCACTGAGGTGACTGCACCCGCCGCACTGCTCGACCGCGCTCCCGGCGAGCTGTCGTGGTTTATCGACTCCCTGGCCTTCTACGCCGGTGAATACGCGCCGGACCGCGCGTTCGGGGTGCTGTTGCTGGCGACTGCGCGGCAGGCACCGTCCGCGCTGCGGAGGTGGCGGGCGGCCGGCGCGAGCGTCACGGAGGTCCTCTGATGCGGCTGGCCTCGTGGAACGTCAACTCCATCCGTGCGCGGTCGGAGTCGGTCGTCGCGTGGGCGGTGGACGCCGACGTGGACGTCGTGGCGTTGCAGGAGACCAAGTGCACCGACGACGGATTCCCGGTGATGAGCTTCCTCGCCGCCGGGTATGACGTCGCGTTCACCGGATCGGGCGGCTACAACGGGGTCGCGATCGCCTCCCGCATCGGCCTCGACGAGGTGGAGTACGGATTCGAGGGACAACCCGCGTTCGACGGTGAGGTCGAGGCCCGCGCGATATCGGCGGTGTGCGGCGGAGTGCGTGTGTGGAGCCTGTACGTCCCCAATGGACGGGCGCCCGGCGACCCGCACTTCGCCTACAAACTCGACTGGCTGACCGCGTTGCGCGACCGCGCGGCCCTGTGGCTGGCCCACGATCCCGCCGCCCAGATTGCGCTGGCCGGCGACTGGAACGTCGCGCCGACCGACGCCGACGTCTGGGATACCGCGGAATTCGAGGGCAAGACCCACGTCACCGACTCCGAGCGCGCGGCATTCGACGCCTTCACGCAGGCCGGGTACACCGATGCGGGACGGCCCTATCTGGATACCGCGAAGACCTACACGTTCTGGGACTACCAACAGTTGCGGTTCCCCCGCAACCAGGGCATGCGGATCGACTTCGTGCTGTGCTCGCCGGCACTGAACGATCGCGTGTTCGGCGCGTCGATCGACAAGGCGGCCCGCAAGGAGCCGGGCGCCAGCGACCACGCGCCGGTCGTACTCGACGTGCGCTAGGCGCGATCGGTCCGGGGAACCGCGGCCGCGGACTCGGGGAACGCGAGGTACTCGACCTGGCGGGTGAAACGCGACCACCGGGGAAAAGTCTCCGTCATGTAGCGCCCGACCCGCCCGGCCGGTGTCGACACGGTCGGCTGCCCGTAGCGGACCGCACGGGCCACGAGCTTGGCGGCCTGCGCCGGGGTGAGCACCGGTCCGGGCTGGACCCGGCGCGACGGTTCGATCATCGGCGTCTTGGTCAGCGGGACCTTCACCGAGGTGACCGTGATGCCCCTGGTCGCCACCTCCCCGGCCAGGACCTCGCCGAAGGCGTCCAGTGCCGCCTTGCTGGCGACGTACGCGCTGTAGCGCGGGCTGTACATCTGGGTACTGATACTGGACACGTTCACGATGCGGCCGTGCCGCCGCTCGATCATCCCGGGCAGCACGGCGAGCGTGCAGGTCACCGCGCCGAGGTAGTTGGCCTCGATGGTCCGCCGGTAGTCGTGGGTGCGCTCGACCGCGTATGCAGCACCGCGCCGGATCGACCGGCCGGCGTTGTTGATCAGGACGTCGATGCGTCCGTAGCGCTCTGCGGCAGCAGCGACGATCTCGCGGATCCGCTCCTCGTCGGTGACGTCACCGGCCCACCAGGCCACTCGATCGGCCGCGTCGAATTCGGCGACCAGCGCCTCCCCTGCCTCGGTCAAGCGCTGCTCGTCACGTGCGACGAGGACGACGGTCGCACCGTCGCGGACGAATCGCCGTGCGGTGGCCGCACCTATCCCCGACGATCCGCCGGTGATCAGGATGACCGCCCCCGCAGGATCCATCGGCCGTAGGCGTGAGGTCGCCGAGGCGACCGCCGCGCGGCCCAACCCTCGACGTGCGGACCAGACCCGACGGGGAACCGACGACTTCGCCATGGCTGAAGATCCTAGGCGGTCGGCGCGGGAACGCCGTCGAGCAGCACGCGCGTCACAATCCGTGCCACCTCGTCGACGTCGCCGACGTCGTGGTCGTCGGCGACTGCGGGGATGACGACCGCGAGGATCGCCGAGATCCACGCCTGCCCGGCGAACTCCAGACTGATCGATTCGTCGATCAGGCCCTCTGCTGCCGCGTTGGCCAGAACCTCCGACGCCAGGCCGCTCAGATCATGGAAGTGCCGCAAATGGCTCCGCAGGGTCTCCTTGTCGACGCCGGCGACGTTCATCAACAGGAACGCCGACACGTCAATCCTGTTCATCGCCAGCCCGAGCAGGTCTGCCGTCACCGACTGCATCTGCGTCCGCAGCTCATCCTCGGTCACCGGGTGGGGTGAGAATGCGGCCCGTCGCAGAACGTCCAGATAGCCCTCCACCTCGCGGGTGACGAGCACATCGAGCAGTTCGCGACGGTTGTCGAAGTAGTTGTAGAACGTCCCGTGGCTCACCGCCGCGCGCGCCGTGATCTCCTTGACCCCGGTCGCGGCGTAGCCGTTCTCGACGCCCTCGGCCAGCGCCGCGTCGAGCAGTTCCTCACGGCGTGACTGCTTACCCATGGCCACTCGTCTCACCCGTTTGCGCTGCGGCGGCGCCCTTGCGCGCGAGCAACCCCGAACGCCCGATCTTCGAGGCCGAGGCCACGTAGTCCGCACGTTTGCCGAGGTCGTCGTGCTCCTCGTCTCCCACGAGCAGCATGCCCGGCACGGCCATGCCGGGCAGGGCATGGGCTACGACATCGATCTCGCGGGGATCGAGGTCCATCCAACCACGCTCGGTCGCCTCACGCAGAATGCGCATCAGCAGCGCCTCGAAGGTCGCCGCGATGCCGCGCAGGCGATAGCGCAGTTCCCGGTCGACCACTCCGGCTTGAACGCCGAGGAGCCGCAGAATCCCTGGGTTGGCATCGACGAGCCCGTACAGCCGGTCGCCGAGGTCCTCGATCGCCTGCTCGGCTTCCGCCTCGTCACCCGTGTCGACGGCGGCGAGGATCGCGGCCAGGTCGACCGCGTCGGTCAGTTGCTCGACGCACCAGTCGACGACGAGATCGAACAGTTCGCGCTTGCCCTCGACGTACCGGTACAGCGTGCCCTGGCCGACACCGGCACGGCGTGCGATCTCACTGACCGGCGCGTCAGTGTAGGGATACTCGACGAAGACCTCGAAGGCCGCGCGTGTGAGCTGCTCACGGCGGCGGTCGGCGAGTCCGGCTGACGGCGGCCGACCCCGTTTCCGGGGTGTAGCAGGAGTGCCATGGGCAGGGTCAAAGGTCCCTTGCGCAGCCGGACTGGGACCCTCCATATCGGAGAATCCTAGCCGCCCGGCCGCACTTGACCCCGACGTCGGGGTCACCGCACCGCCGCCACCTCGACGGACACTGGTTCGAACGTGAAGTCCTCGAACGGGATGGACTTGCTGGCGCGCGTCGCCTGATACGCCGTCGTCGGCCGCAGGAACCCGAAGTCGCCGTGTTTGTCGATGTAGTACGAGTTGGCGTTGACACAGGACTTGCCGTGCATCAGCGTCTGGCTTCCACGACGCTCGATGAAGTCGAAGAACCTCTCGTTCGCCTCGTCGGTCACGGTCACCGACGACGCTCCGCGCTTTTCCGCCTCGGTGATGAGGCGGACGGTGATCCGCATGGCGTTCTCGACCATGACGTGCCAACTGCTGCCGCTCCACGCGAACGGGCCGAACACGAAGAAGTGGTTGGGCAGCCCGGGCATGCATACGCCCTCGTAGGCCTTCGCCCGGCTCTTGTCGTAGAACTCGGCCAGGTCGAACCCGTCGCAGCCGCGCACGGGGCGACGCCGATACGGCTCGGGACTCTGGCTCATCTCGAACCCGGTGGCGAGGACCAAGACGTCGATCGGCCTTTCCCGGCCGTCGGCGGTCCTGATCCCCGTCGGCGTGATCCGGTCGATCGATTCGGTGACCAGCTCCACGTCGTCGCGGGTGTAGGCCTTGTAATAGCGGTTGGAGACGCTCGGGCGCTTGCACCCGAATCCGTAGGCCGGCGTGAGCTTGGCCCGCAGACCACGGTCACGGACCTGGGTGAAGAGGAACGCGCGACACGCCCAATTCGGCAGGAGTGCAAGCGGGGCAACCTGCCGACCGTAGACCGTGATGCCGACCAGCCCCACCTCGACCGCACCCGCGACGGCGCCCCGGACCACGCTCTGGAGTGCGGGCACGTAGCGGAACGCCGTGCGAACCGGGCGCGGGATCGCGAAGTCGGGTTTCGCGAACACCCAGATCGCACGGCGTTGGTAGACGTCCAGATGTGCCGCGCTCTCGGCCAATTCGGGGACGAGCTGCACCGACGTCGCACCCGTCCCGATCACCGCGACCCGCTTATCGGCCAGAGCGTAGTCGTGGTCCCACACCTGGGTCTGGATGACCTTGCCGGTGAAGTCGGCGAGTCCGGGGATCTCTGGGACGCGCGGCTCCACGAAGGCACCCACCGCAGAGATCACGTACTTCGCGGTGATCGTGGTGCCATCGGCTAGGCCGACACGCCAACACCGGCCGTCGGAGTCCCACTCGCGGGAGGTGACGTCGTGGCCCAGGCGCAAGTGGTCGTCAAGGCGGTACCGGTCCACGAGGTCTTCGATGTAGGCGCGTACCTCGGCGCCCTTGGGGAAGACCCGTGACCAGTCCGGATTCTTGGCGAACGAAAACTGGTAGACGATCCCGGGGACGTCGACGGCAATGTCGGGATAGGTGTTGGAGTACCAAGTGCCACCGACCCCATCGGCGCGCTCAAGGACCACGAAGTCCTCGATGCCAGCACGCTTGAGGGCAATGGCCATTCCGAGGCCGCCCAGTCCAGCCCCGATGATCACCGCCAGGTGGTCGACCTCAGGCTTCATCGGCCACGCGCTCGCCCTCGTCGCGGACCTTTGTCTGACCGTCGTGCGGCAGCGCCTGGTCGGGCACCGGTACTTCGTCGTCGCGGACCTGCATCTCGATCCGCGTGTCGTAGGCCTTCCGCGCGGTCTTGTCGTAGGGCTGCACTGTCCGATCCGCACCGACGATGCGGCGGCCCAGGAGCCACAGCCATTCCGGCACGATGTGGTACGCCCGCACCGCCGGCACCGTGCCGCGCGGCGCGCCGACGACGGCGGGACGTCGGCGCAGCGTTCCGACCGCGCGCTGCGCCACTGACTCCGGCGTCACGATCCCGCGGCGTTCCCACCCCTTGAACGGGATCCCGCTGACCAGTTCGGTCTGCACGGCCGAGGGCATCACCGCCGAGACTGTGACACCGGTGCCCACCAGCTCCTCACGGATGCTGCGGGCAAAGCCGGTGGCGGCGTGCTTACTGGCCACGTAAGTCGCCAGGCCGGGCGAGTGGATCGCACCGGCGGCCGACGTGACGTTGATGAAGTGGCCGCGGCCGCGTGTGATCATCCGCGGCGCCAGGATCCGGTACGAGTGGTAGTGCGACCAAAAGTTGGCCTCCATCGTCGCCCGAGCCACACCGTATCGCTCCTCCAGGACTGGGCCGACCGGCATGATCCCGGCGTTGTTGACGACAATGTCGATCGGTCCGACGGCGAGCTCCACCGCCTCGACGACCGCCGCGTAGGCATCATCGTCACCCACGTCGAGCCCGAGACCGAGCGCGCCGTGGCCGATCCGGGTGGCGGCCTCGATGGCGTCGGGCTGGTACAAGTCGGCGATCACCACTGTGGCGCCCTGTTGTGCCAGCAGCTCTGCGATCGCAAAGCCGATACCGCGTGCGCCGCCGGTGACGAGCGCGACCGCGCCGTCGAGGGGAATCGGGGTGAATCTCATTTCGCAGTCACCTTCCCGCCGTTGCACGGCCCACCGGCCGGTCGGCAATGCTGTCGAGGGGTGCGGGCCGGAACGTATACGCGCCCAGGTCGACTTTCCGACTCTGCCGTCGGGCGCCGAACAGGCTCGTCGGCCGGATGTAGGGCATGTCGCCATCGGAATTCACGTAGTAGGTCTGTAGGCCGGCATTGAGGGTGTTGTAGTAAAAGTCGATGTTCTCGTCGTTGCGCCGGATCATCGCGTGGTACTCCTCGTGCGCGCGCTGGGTGACTTCGACGATCGGTTCATCGCGCTGCACGGCCGCCGCAATCACGTTCACCGCATGCGACGACGAGATCTCGACGAGCAGGTGCCACCCGGTGCCGATCCACGAGTACGGGCCCACCAACATCCACCGGTTCGGCAGCCGCGGCACCGCCACGGACTGGTAGGCCTGGAGTCGCTGCGTGTTGTAGAACACGCCAAGGTCGAACCCGTCGCGCCCGACGACCGTGCCCGCCACGTAGCTCTCCGGGTCGGAGAAGAGGTGGTACCCGGTGGCGAGGACGATCGCGTCCAACCGGTGGTGCACGCCGTCAACGGTGATGATCCCATCAGAAACGATCCGCTCGATCGGCACGTCGATGAGCTCGACGTGGTCCCGGTTGAACGTCTGGAGGAACGAGTTCGACAGGGTCGGACGCTTCCCGAGCGGCCCGTATCCGGGCATGAGCTTGGCACGCACCCGCTCGTCGCGCACGACGCGACGCAGGTAGGCGCGGTAGAGACGTCGAGCGCCCCCGTCGAACCGCGGCGCGGCCCACCGGAAGAGTTGCTGCGGGGTCTGGTAGGTCAAGCGCAGGGCCGTCTCGACGAGCAGGTTCGCCACACCGGCGAGCGGTTTGCCGACGACTCGCCCGGCCATGGCGCGTGCGACCGGCCCGGGAAGTGCGAAGTCGGGTTTCGGGAGCGCCCACACCGGGGTGCGCTGGTAGACCTCGAGCGAAGCGACGTGCGGCGCGATAGACGGGGAGATCTGGACCGAGCTTGCACCTGTCCCGATCACCGCGACGCGCTTGCCGTGCAGGTCGTACTCGTGATTCCACGCGTTGGGCCGCAGGACCTCCCCGGCGAAGTCAAGGTACCCCGGGATGCCCGGGTCATCCTTGGCCGTGATGTAGGCGCCGATCGCCGAGATCACGAACCGTGTCGTGACTTGCGACCCGTCGGCGATGTGCAATCGCCAGAGGCCCGCAGCGTCATCCCACTCCTCTTTCACCACCCGGGTGTTCCAGCGGGCGTGCTCGTAGAGCCCGTGCTGGCGCGCGACGGTGCGGTGGTACTCCCAGACCTGCCGACCCATCGGGAACATCCGCTGCCACTTCGGGTTGGGCGCGAACGTGTACTGGTAGGTGAATCCCGGGACGTCCACCCCCAGACCCGGGTAGTGGTTGTCTCGCCAACTGCCCCCGAAGTCGGCGGCCTGGTCGAGGATGACGAAGTCCTCGATTCCCTTGTCCTGCAGGAGAATCGACGCGCAGATGCCGCCGGGTCCGGCGCCGATGATGACAACGAGATGCTCAGGTGTCGCCGAGGCGTTCGCCATCGATTCCCCCTTCTGACCGAACGTGACCAAAACAAGACTGACACACCAGTCCTATAATTGCCAGAGGGAAATCGGCCCCTCGTCTTATTCGCTGCGCGGAAGGGTTACCGCGCCGCCCATTCCGCGATTTCCGCGCCCAGTGGCGTCGTCGGACCGCGCAGCGAAACCACCTCTGCCAGGAGGTCCGACCACCGGCCGGTGGCGCCGAGGCGACCGAGCAACGCGCACGTCGCGAGTTCATTGCGCCGGCCAAACGCGTGCGCTTCGACCAGCACCTGCCCGGAGATGGCCCGAGAATGGCCGCCCTGCAACGTGAGCGCCGTCGCCGCCGACCGGGCGGCGAGGCCCTGGGTGATCTGCCGCTCGCCTTCAACCACGTGCCAGCCGACGACATCGCCGATGTAGTCGACGAAGCCCTCGGCCTCCACCCGATCCTGGTCGACGATGAAACCCGTGCGCACCGCGGCGTCGTAAGCCGCCTGCCTATCACCGTTCAACAGAGCGGTGATGACCTCGCGTTCCAGCGACAGCTCCGCCGGAGTCAAGGCGATACACAAGCCGAAGTCGACGAATCCGACTCGCCCATCGGGCAGCACCAGGACGTTGCCCGGGTGCGGGTCGGCGACGAACCGGCCGATCCGATACATCTCACCGCAGTAGAAGCGGTACACCGCCTCGCCGATCCGGTTGCGCTGGGCCTGCGGAAGCGAGCAGGCATCGTCGAAGCTCATCGCGTCAAGCCATTCGGAGACCAACACCTCGTCGGTGCACAGCTCGGGCACGACGTCGGGAACGACGAACGCGGGGTGACCCGCATAGCGCAACGCGAACCCTCGCTGATTGGCGCACTCGCCGGCGAAGTCTAGTTCCCGCGTGAGTTGGCGGATGACTTCCTCCACCAGCAACGACGCATTCGCGGCCACCATGTACTTCGACGCGATCTTCGCGAGCATCCGCAGGTTCTTCAGGTCCGCTCGCACCATCACATCGACGTTGGGGTACTTCACCTTGACCGCCACGGCGCGCCCGTCGCGCAGTGTTCCGCGGTAGACCTGGCCGATCGACGCAGCCGCGACCGGCCCCTCCAACGAGTCGATCTCGCCGTAGCGCGCCCCCAGCGAACGACGCATCGTCGCATCCATCGCCGCGTCGTCCCACTTGGGCACCGAGTCGTACAGCGGGGCCAATCGGCGGAGGAACTCCTCGCGCGTGTCGCGGTTGGTGATCCCCACACCAAACGTGCCGATGAGCTGGCCGAGCTTCTGTGCCGCGCCGCGCATCCCGGCGGTGGTCACCGCGATGTCATCGGCGAGCCGCAGGATGGCGGCTTCGCGGGATGCGGCCTCCTTCTCCGGGCTGCGCAACGGCGACATGGCGGCGTTGATCGCCTCGCGCCCAGCATGGCGCGCCACCAGGCCGCCCATCTTCCTGCCGCGGCGGATCCGAGACGTTCCACCCCCAGCCGGGTTGCCGCGCTCGGGTGTGTTATTCATCGTACAAGCGTACGGTACGCGCTCAGACGTGCGCGGCGGTCTGGTCCGACAAGGCGTCCACCCCGCGCAGGAAGTAGTCGATCGTCGGCCAGGTGTGTGCAACGGCGTCGGGGCCGGCAAGCAGGCCGAGGTGGCTGGATTCGACGGTGGTGAACTCGACCAGCGGTGATCCGGTGAGGAGTTCGATGCCGTGCCGCGCGGCTTTCCATGTACACAGGGCATCGCGGTGGCTGCCGACGAGTTGTACCGGCACATCGATCTGCGACATGTCCACGGTCAAGCCATCGAAATCGAGGACGCCCGAGGACAATTCGTCGCGGTAGATGAAGCTCTCCCACATCTGTTCGGCGAGCCGGCCCGGGTAGCCGGGGAACTCACGCTGGAAGCGGTCGACCGCTTCCAT
>CAZVVS010000136.1:0-11911 GCA_964630585.1 uncultured Gordonia sp. | reverse complement strand
CGCTCCGAGGAGGTGAGGGTGCCGATGATGCCGAGCACGAATGCCAGCGGGATCGAGACGAGGCCCGGGTTCTGCAGCGGGAACCAGTGGAAGTCCACACCGGGGATCATCGACGTCTTTGCGCCCGACACCGCTGGGGAGAAGACGATCAGCACGATCGCCGAGATCAGCCCACCGTACATGCTCCACAGCGCGCCACGGGTGTTGAACCGCCGCCAGTACAGCGAGTACAGGATCGTCGGCAGGTTCGCCGACGCGGCGACGGCGAACGCCAGGGCCACCAGGAAGGCGATGTTCTGGCCGTTGGCGAGGATGCCCAGCACGATGCCGAGGATGCCCAGGACGACGACGGTGATCCGCGAGACGCGGACCTGTTCCTCACTGCTGCAGTAGCCGCGTTTGATGACGCTGGCATAGATGTCGTGGGCGAACGACGCCGACGCCGTGATCGCCAGGCCGGCGACGACGGCGAGGATCGTCGCGAAGGCGACCGCGGAGATGACGCCCAACAGGATCGTGCCACCCAGGTGCAACGCGAGCAGGGGCGCGGCGGCGTTCTCCTTGCCCGCCGCGGCGAGGATCTTGTCGGGTCCGACGATGGCCGCGGCGCCGTAGCCCAAGACCAGCGTGAACAGGTAGAAGGCGCCGATCAGGGTGATCGCCCAGACCACCGAGCGCCGCGCCTCCTTGGCGGTCGGCACGGTGTAGAAGCGCATCAGTACGTGCGGCAGACCGGCGGTGCCCAGGACCAGGGCGATCGCCAGGGACAGGAAGTCGATCTTCGTCGTCGTCGAACCGCCGTACTTCGCCCCCGGCGCCAAGACGTCACGGGCGGCGACCGCCGGGTCGCTCGAGGTTGCGATCTTGCTCTGCGCCTGGCCGAGCAGGTCGGAGACGTTCAACCCGACCTTGGCGAGCACCATGATCGTCATCAGCGCCGCGCCCGCGATGAGCAGGACGGCCTTGATGATCTGCACCCACGTGGTGCCCTTCATGCCGCCGATGAGGACGTAGATGATCATCAGGACGCCGACGACGACGATCACGATCGACTGTCCGGCGCGCGAGGAGATGTCGAGCAGCAGCGCCACCAGGCCACCGGCGCCGGCCATCTGCGCCAACAGGTAGAACAGTGACACCGTCAGCGTCGAGATGGCTGCCGCAGTACGGACGGGACGCTCGTTGAGCCGGAAGCTCAGGACGTCTGCCATGGTGAAGCGGCCGGTGTTGCGCAGCAGCTCGGCCACCAGCAGCAGGGCCACGAGCCAGGCGACGAGGAAGCCGATCGAGTACAGGAAGCCGTCGTAGCCGTAGACGGCGATCGCCCCGGCGATACCCAGGAAACTGGCCGCCGACAGGTAGTCGCCGGCGATCGCGATGCCGTTCTGCGGGCCGGAGAACGAGCTGCCGCCGGTGAAGAACTGCGACGCGGTCTTGTTGTTGCCGCTGACCCGGATCACGACGGTGAGCGTGACGGCGACAAAGGCGGTGAAGATGATGATGTTGACGACGGGGTTGCCCACGCCCGACGCCGCGAGGTGCGTCGTCATTTCGTGCGTGGTCATTTCGCGGCTCCGTCCAGGTAGACGCCGTCGGCGAAGTTGCGCCGGACCACCTCGGCGGCCGGATCGAGTTTGTCACTGGCGAAGCGGATGTAGAGCGCGGTGATCGCGAACGTGGTGACGAACTGCAGGAGTCCGAGGATGAGGCCGACGTTGATGTTGCCCCAGACCGGCTTGCCCATGAACTCGTGTGCGAAAGCCCCGAGCAGCGCATAGATCGTGTACCAGATGAGGAAGAACGCAGTCATCGGAAAAACGAAGCGTCGCAACGTCTTCCACAAGTTCGCGAACTCCGGGCTGGCTTCGGCCGCCACGAACTCGGCGCCCGAGGGCACCGCGCCCGCAGGGCTGTCGTCGGAATCGTTCACGCCAATCCTCCTGATCACTGCGGGGGTGAGACGTAGCTCACATTGGGGTTCTCATAGCGAACGTAGCAGGACAAATCGCCCACCGCGCGCCGGGTAAGATTTCCGACCGTGAGCAATCAAGGAGCATTCGCAGTCGGCATCGCCACCATCGTCAACGAGGGGGACGGAGCCGGTTCCGTGCTGGACACCTGGTACCCCGGTCCCGAGCTCGGCATCGTCTCATCGTCGGGCACCAAGGTGCTCGCCGACGCCGACGTCCCGGCCGAATTGGCGCCCCTGGTCGGCGTCGACGCCGACCGCGGCGTGCGCACCGTCGCAGTGCGCACCACCATCGTCGACCTGTCGTCGGGGCCGACCGACGCCCACGACGTCTACCTGCGACTGCACCTGCTCTCGCACTGCCTGGTGGCCCCGCACGAGATCAATCTCGACGGCCAGTTCGGCATTTTGAGCAATGTCGTGTGGACGAACTTCGGCCCGTGTGCGGTCGATGGCTTCGAGGCCGTCCGTGCCCGGCTGCGCGCCCGTGGCAATGTCACGGTGCTCTCGATCGACAAGTTCCCCCGGATGGTCGACTACGTCATTCCGCCCGGCGTCCGGATCGGCGATGCGAGCCGCGTGCGCCTTGGCGCGCACCTCGCACAGGGCACGACCGTCATGCACGAGGGATTCGTGAACTTCAACGCCGGCACCCTGGGCAACTCGATGGTCGAGGGTCGCATCTCCGCGGGTGTCGTCGTCGGCGAGGGCTCCGACATCGGTGGCGGCGCGTCGACGATGGGCACGCTCTCGGGCGGCGGCAAGGAGATCATCACCCTCGGCAAGCGGTGCCTGCTCGGTGCGAACTCCGGGTGCGGCATCCCGCTGGGCGACGACTGCGTCATCGAGGCGGGCCTCTACATCACCGCCGGCACCAAGGTCGTCGGCCCCGACGGCACCGAGGTCAAGGCGCGTGATCTGGCCGGTCAGAGCAACATCCTGTTCCGCCGCAACAGCACCACCGGCGTGGTCGAGGTCGTGCCGTGGAAGGGCGACGGCATCGCGCTCAACGCGGCGCTGCACAAGAACGACTGAGCCGCGTAGCGTCGGTGGGGTGGACGAACAGCGCTGGACCCCCACCGACGAATACCTGACCCGCACCGTCGCCGACGACGCGGCCGATTTCGACATCATCCGGGCCGCACAGGCGCAAGGCGGGCTGCCCGATATCGCCGTGTCCCCCAACGAGGGCAAGTTCCTCTACCTGCTGACGCAGATCGCGGGGGCCCGTCGGGTGCTGGAGATCGGAACGCTCGCCGGATACAGCACCGCTTGGCTGGCCAAAGCCGTCGGCGGCGACGGACTGGTGGTGACCCTCGAACACGAGCAGGCGCACGCCGACGTCGCGACGGCATCCCTGCACCGGGCCGGTCTGGACGCCCGCGTGGAGGTTCTGGTCGGTGCTGCGCTGGACACGCTGCCCACGCTGTCGGGCCCGTTCGACCTCGTTTTCATCGACGCCGACAAGTCCAACAACCCCGCCTATCTCGAGTGGGCGCTGCGTCTGGGCCGGCCGGGCACAGTGATCGTCGTCGACAACGTGGTACGCCGCATCGGTGAAGACGGACCCGACGGGGACGGCACCCGGGGCGCGCTGGAGATGCTCGGTCGCGATCCGCGCCTGGACGCCACCGCGATCCAGACCGTCGGGATCAAGGGCTGGGACGGGTTCGCGCTCGCGCGGATACGCTAGCCGGCCAACCGCCGCGCGGCGTCGCCGATCTGCTCGTCGGAGGCGGTCAGTGCGATCCGCACGTGCGTCGCCCCCGCGGGCCCGTAGAAGTCGCCCGGGGCG
Organism: uncultured Gordonia sp.; assembly: GCA_964630585.1. Taxonomy (GTDB): domain Bacteria; phylum Actinomycetota; class Actinomycetes; order Mycobacteriales; family Mycobacteriaceae; genus Gordonia. The sequence continues at coordinate 8,147 of CAZVVS010000136.1, read as the reverse complement.
GTGAGGATACCCCGCTGCGCCAGCCAGTGGTGGGTGACCCGGGCGTCCTCGTCGCGGGTGGCCCACAGATACAGGCCGGCTTGCGAGTCGTCGACGCGCAAGCCCGCGGTGACAACGGCGGGTTTGAGCACCTCGCGGCGCGCCCGGTAACACTGCGCCTGCTCCTGCGCGTGGCGGTCGTCGGTCAGCGCGGCGGTCATCGCCGCCTGAACGGGGAACGGGACCATCAGGCCGGAGTGCTTGCGCACGGTCAGCAGTTCCGCGATCAGGTCGGTGTCACCGGCGAAGAACCCCGCGCGATAGGACGCGAGATTCGACGTCTTCGAGAGCGAGTGCACCGCGACCAGGCCGGTGACGTCGCCGTCGCACACGCGCGGGTCGAGGACCGATACGGGCTCCGCCTCCCATGCGAGGCCCAGGTAACACTCGTCGGACACGACGATCGCGCCACACTCGCGTGCCCACGCAACGGCGGCGCGCATCTGCTCAACGCCCATCACCGCGCCGGTCGGGTTCGACGGCGAGTTGAGGAACACCAGCGCCGGAGCCGACCCCGGCACTGTCCCCGAGCCGTCGGCGCGCACCGGCTGCGCACCGGCCAGGATCGCGCTCACTTCGTACGTCGGGTAAGCGACCTGCGGGATGACCACGAGATCGCCACCACCGAGGCCCAGGGTCGAACAGATCCCGGCGATGGCCTCCTTGGTGCCGATGACGGGCAGGATCTGTCCGTCATCGAGTGAGACGGTGCCGTGGCGGCGTACCAGCGCGGCCGCAGCCGAGTCACGCAGTTCCCGCGTGCCGATGGTCGTCGGGTAGCCGGGGAATCCGCTCGCCGCGGACAGCGCGTCACGGATCAGCGGGTCGACCGCGTCCACCGGGGTGCCGACCGAAAGGTCAATGAGCCCGTCGGGATGGGCGGCAGCCGTCGCGCGCGCGCCGGCGATCGTGTCCCACGGGAAATCCGGCAGGGCCGCACTGACCCGACGTCGGCCCACCCGGGCCCTCAGTCCTCGCCCATGGGCGGGAGACCCTTGATGAACGGCGGGTCGTAGTCGGTCTTGCCGACCTTCGACGCACCGCCGGGCGAGCCCAGATCGTCGAAGAAGTCGACGTTGGCCGCGGTGTAGGGCTCCCACTCGTCGGGTACGTCGTCCTCGTAGAAGATGGCCTCCACCGGGCACACCGGTTCGCACGCACCACAGTCGACGCACTCGTCGGGCTGGATGTACAGCATCCGGCCGCCCTCGTAGATGCAGTCGACCGGGCATTCCTCGACACAAGCCTTGTCCAGGACGTCCACACAGGGCTCGGCGATAATGTAGGTCACCACGGTCTCCTTACGCCGTCGGCCCCGAAGAAGCCGGAAATGATCACTCCGCGCCGTCGGCGATGGGCTGGGCCGTGGCACGGTGCACTGCTGAAGTCTTCAACCCCAGATTATCTGTCATCGACGAGGACAGGCGAAATCGGGGTTCGGGCGCCATGACGCACGTCACTCCCGGCCGTATCGACGCGGCCGTACTCGGTGGTCCGCTGGCGAGCGGGGCGTCCGATCCCCGCCGCCATCGCATGCAGCTCCGCCACGGTCTTCTCCGAGCCGTGCATCGACCCCGCCATGCGCGAGATGGTCTCCTCCATCAACGTGCCACCCAGGTCGTTGGCACCGCCGTTGAGCATCGCCTGGGTACCCGCGGTGCCCAGCTTGACCCAGCTGGTCTGGATGTTGGGGATGCGCCCGTGCAGCATCACGCGGGCCAGCGCGTGCACCGCCCGGTTGTCGCGGCGGGTCGGCCCGGGACGGGCAGCACCGGCCAGATAGAGCGGCGAGCTCTGGTGCACGAACGGCAGGGGCACGAACTCGGTGAACCCGCCGGTGTCGTCCTGGATGGACCGCAGGATGTTGAGGTGGGCCACCCAGTGCCGCGGTGCGTCGACGTGGCCGTACATCATCGTCGAGCTCGACCGCAGTCCCACGCGGTGGGCGGTGCTGACGACGTCGATCCACGTGGTGGTCGGGAGCTTGCCCTTCGTCAGGACCCAGCGCACCTCGTCGTCGAGGATCTCCGCCGCCGTGCCTGGAATCGTGTCCAGCCCGGCTTCGCGCAATGCGACGAGCCAGTCCAGGACCGATTCGCCGCCGCGCGAGGCGCCGTTGACGATCTCCATCGGGCTGAAGGCATGCACGTGCATCGACGGCACGCGCGCCTTCACCGCCCGCACCAGGTCGGCGTAGCCGGTGACCGGCAGCTCCGGGTCGATGCCGCCCTGCATGCACACCTCGGTGGCCCCGGCGACGTGGGCCTCCCAGGCCCGGTCGGCGACCTCCTCGGCGGAGAGGGTGAAGGCGTCGGCGTCGCCCTTGCGCTGCGCGAAGGCGCAGAACCGGCAGCCGGTGTAGCAGACGTTGGTGAAGTTGATGTTCCGGTTGACGACGTAGGTGACGACGTCGCCGACGACGTCGGCGCGGATCGAATCGGCCAGCGCGACCAGCGCCTCCAGATCGTCGCCGTCGGCCGTCGCCAGCGCCAGGTAGTCGTCGTCGCTGCAGCCCGCGGGGTCGGCTTCGGCATGTCGCAACGCGGCGGCGACCTCGGCGGTGAGACGGCTCGGCGCACCGGATTCGGCTCCGGCCAGCGCGGCGACCTGTTCGCGGACGGTCTCCCAATCCCCGAACGCCGAGCCGAGGTCGCTGCGCGTCTCCGTGTGACGTCCGGCGACGTCGATCTCGGTGTTCAAGTCGATACGCCCCGACGAGTCCCACTCCTCGTCGGGCTCCTGCCAGGGGCGCCCGACGGGCATCGCGCCGTCGGCGGCCAGCCCGGTCACCGGATCGGCGAGCGCGCGCACGTGCCCGGCGACGCGCGGATCGATCCACGGCGATCCGGCCAGCACATAGGGCGGTTGCGCCGTGAGCCGCTCGGTCAGCGTGAAGCCGCTGGCGGCGGTGATGTCGGCGAGCACATCGAGGTTCGGCCAGGGCCGCTCGGGATTCACGTGGTCGGGGGTCAGCGGCGACACCCCGCCCCAGTCGTCGATCCCGGCGGCGATCAGCGCCGCGCACTCCTGCGCGTCGACGAGGTTGGGCGGTGCCTGCACGCGCGTCGCCGGGCCCAGTAGCAGCCGCGCGACCGCGATCGCGGCCCGATACTCGGACAGATCGGTGTCGGGCACGGCGCGCATCGCAGTGTCCGGTTTGGCGCGGAAGTTCTGCACGATGACTTCCTGGATGTGCCCGTATGCCTTGTGGCTGGCACGGATGGCCAAGATCGACTCGGCGCGCTCGAGTCGGGTCTCGCCGATCCCGACGAGGATCCCGGTGGTGAACGGCACCGACAGCCGGCCCGCGTCGGTCAGCACCTGCAAGCGCACCGCGGGGTCCTTGTCGGGGCTGCCGTAGTGCGGCTGTCCCTTCTCGGTGAACAGGCGGCTCGACGTCGTCTCCAGCATCATGCCCATCGACGGCGCGACGGGCTTGAGGCGCGAGATCTCCTCCCACGACATGACGCCGGGGTTCAGGTGCGGGAGCAGACCGGTCTCCTCCAACACCCGGATCGCGGCGGCCCGCACGTACTGCAAAGTCGAGTCGTAGCCGCGCTCGTCGAGCCACTGCGCGGCCTGCGGCCAACGGTCCTCGGGACGGTCACCCAGGGTGAACAATGCCTCTTTGCAGCCGAGCGCTGCGCCGGCGCGGGCGATGGCGAGGACCTCGTCGATCTCGAGGAACATCCCCTTGCCCTCCGCGGCCAGTTTGCCCGGCACGGTGACGAACGTGCAGTAGTGGCAGCGGTCGCGGCACAGGTGCGTCAGCGGGATGAAAACCTTGCGCGAGTAGGTGATCTGCCCGTCGCGACCGGCAGCAGCGAGGCCGGCGTCGCGCACGCGGGCAGCGCTGGCGGTCAGGTCGTCGAGGTCGTCACCGGTGGCCGCGAGCAGCACCGCCGCCTCGTCGGCATTGAGGGTCGCACCGTCTCGCGCACGGCGCAGGGCCCGGCGCATCGCCGCCTCGGAAGGGCGTTCATCGCTCACCCTGCCGATACTAGCCGCGTTGCGCCTGCTCGATTCGACGCCGGGTACCCGCCGCCCACACGAGCGCCGCGGGACCTGCGATCCCGGCGACGATGAGCGCGGCGACGCGCCAGTCCGAGACGAACAACACGTCTCCGCCGGGTCCGGTACCGACGGCCACCAGCACGACGATCCCCCAACCGATAACCGGCAACCAGTTCCACGGCGAGTCGGCGAAACCCGACGCCAACCACACGAGCAGGGCGTTGCCGATCGCTGCGACGGCGATGCCGATCGGTGCGGCGGCGCCCCCGACATACTGGTTGAGCGCGGCGACCGAGGCGATCCCGACGATCAGTCCGTCGACGAACAGCAGCACCAGAAGTGCGATGTCGACGGCGCCCACCGCTCGGCTCTCCATCAGACCCCCTCGAAGAGATCGGTCTCGTGGTGCGCACGCGAGGCGCCCGCGTCGACGCGGCGGTAGTGCTCGACCGGTCCCACCGGCGCCAGGATGTTGTTCGACAGTGCGTACTCGGTCCCCGACGGTGCAACGGTCACCTGCGTGGCGTGGGCGGCCAGAGCTGCGACCTTGCGGTCGAGCACGTCGCTGACGTCGATTGCCGCGGTGATCTCCTCGTCGGGATAGCTGGGCAGCTCACCCGGCCCGGGCATGCGCCAGCCCGGCGGAACACGACCAGCGGCCGCGGCGAGGCCCTGTTCGAGCGCCGAGCGTTGCGTCACCGACTCGTACACCTTGATCGGGCGCCCAGTCCGGCCGGTGTAGCGCGCGACCGCCGCGGCGCACACCTCGTGCACACGACGGTGGTCGGGATGGCCGTAGGTGCCCGCCTCGTCGTAAGTGATCACGACCTGCGGGTCGAGCGCGTCCAACTCCATCAGCAGCGCATCGACGAGATCGTCGTGCGCAGCGCCGACCAGGGCCCGCGGGTGTTGCGCCGACGGTGATCCGGCCATCCCCGAGTCACGCCACCGGCCCGCCCCGCCGAGGAAACGCGGTGCCAGCGGCGCGGCCTGATCCGGGCTCAGCGCCGCCAGGGCGGCGGCGAGCTCGCCGATCCGGAATCCGCCGAGCTGATCCGCGCCGCCGTCGGCGGCCAATAAGGCCCAGCGCTCCCCGATGACCTCACCCTCCTCCCCGAGGGTGAAGGTCACCACGACGACCTCGACGCCGGCGGCGAGATAGTGGGCGATCGTGCCGCCGGTCATCAGCGACTCGTCGTCGGGATGCGCATGGACCAGTAGGAGCCGGCGAGCCGCGCGCGGTTCGGTCATTGCGGCAGCGCCCACCGCGCGGCCCCGGCGAAGATCGATGTCTGCACCGGCCCGGTCAGCGGTACGCCGAACACCTCGTCGGTGACGACGACCAGTGCCGCATCCTGGTAGATCGGCAGGTAGATCGCGGCTTGCGCCAGCAGCCCCTCGGCCTCGTCGAGCAGCGGGTCGGGGTCGGGCGCCGACAATGCGCGCCGGGCCAGGGTGATCAGCTCCGCGTCGCACAGGCCCGAGATGTTGCTGATGAAGCCCGACGCATCGGTGCCACCGGGCCCCGGCTTCTTGTCCTGCTCCCCCGCCTTCGGCTGGTCGCAGTCGACCAGCGACGCCAGCGCGGTCGCCGGTGCGACGCTGCCGTCGGACCAGCCGACCACCAGGTCGACGCGTGAACCGGTGAGTGCCGAGGAGTACAACTCGCTGTTGGGCAGCCGCACCACGGTGCCGAGCACGCCCGCATTGCGCAGTTGGTCGGTGATCGCAGCGGCCGCTGCCACCGCGCGCGGGTCGGTCGCCACCGCGCCCACGCGCACCTCCAGCGGCTTGCCGTCCTTGACCACCGGGCCGATCCCGGCGGTGATGCGGTTACCGCGCGGGGGGCGTGGCGGCTGCGTCACCGACGTCGGCGGTGCCCCGGTCGCCGAGGGGGCGGCCTGCGGCGGCGCCGGCTCGGGCGCGGGTTGCACCGGTGGCGCGGCCGGCATCCGGCGGTAGCCCGCCGAGAAGAGCAGCGCCTGCACCGCCTCGGCGCTCGGACGAAGACGGTCGGGGGTGAAGTACCCCGGGTCCGACGGCGAGAAGACGGTATTGGCGAACGGCGTCACATCGTCATCGCCGGAGGCCGCGTAACGGACGATCCGCGCGTCGATCATGCCGAGCACCGCGGCACGCACCGCCTGCTGGCGCATCGTCGCCGACCGGGTGTTGACGTGGATGTCGAGCACCCGTGACTCCAGGTTGCGCTGGACGACGGTGTTGGGGATCGCCGCGAGCAACTGTTCCTGGGCGGGTCCGGCGCTCACCACGCCCAATGCGGAGTCGCCGGTACGGATGGACTCGACGGTCTGACTCTGGGTGCCCGGGCGGCGGAACACGATCTGGTCCAGCTTCGCCGGCTCGCGCCAGAACCGGTCGTTGCGCACGAGGCGCACTTCGTCGCGGGCCAGATCGATGCCGACGATCGCGAACGGACCGCCGGAGACGGGCTTGCCCGAGTCCATTCCGGTCTGGAAGCCGGTGGGCAGTGCGCGCAGCACGTGGCTGGGCAGCAACGACCGGAACAGCTCGCGCCACCGCGGGTATTCGCGGGCGAAGGTCACGGTGACCGACTTGCCGCCGGCGCCGGTCTGCACCGAATCGATGAGGCGGTAGCCGGCCGGGGACACGGCGTTGGGCTGGCGCGACATCTGTTGCCACAGGTAGGCGAAGTCGTCTCCGGTGATCGGCAGACCGTCGGACCACTGCGCGTTCGTCTGGATCCGGTAGACCACGGTGAACGGGGCGGTCGAGGTGACCTCCGCCGACGTCAGCAGCGAATCCGACAAGCGCCAGACCAGCGCACCGTCGCGCCCGACGACCGGGTCGAACGCACTGGGCAGGGTGAGCGTGCCGATCGCGGTGGTGACCGTCGACTGGTCGGCCGCCAGGTGCGGGTTGAACCCGGCGCCGATCGCATCGGTGGCGACGTGGATCGTCTTCTCGGTGGGGTACTCGGCCTGGACCGGCGCCGGTGCGCTCGGTTGGACCGGCGGCGGCGGCGAGGCCATGCAGCCGCCCACGAGCAGCGCGGTAGCGGTCGTCAGCAGCAATACAGGGCCCGCTCTGCGCACCTGCGCCTCCCTCCGGGCCCCCCGGCCCACCGTCACCTGCCCGCCGTCTGTCCTACGAGTTCCGCGTCCTACACGTTCGCGTCGCGCGCCTTGGCACGCGAACGCTCCCGGGCGCGCATCGTGGCGTCGAGATGAACCTTACGCACCCGGACGACCTCCGGGGTGACCTCGACGCACTCGTCGGCGGCGCAGAACTCCATGGCGCCCTCCAGGTCCAATTGCATCGGCTTGGCCAACGTCTCCATCACGTCGGCCGACGACTGGCGCATGTTGGTCAGCTTCTTCTCCCGGGTGACATTGATGTCGAGGTCCTCCAGTCGGGGGTTGATCCCGACGACATGGCCCTCGTAGGTGTCGTCACCGGGGTCGACGAAGAAGGTGCCGCGGTCGGCGAGCTGAATCATCGCGTACGGCGTCACCGAGCCCTGGCGGTCGCTGACCAGCGAACCGCTGTGCCGAGCGCGGATCTCCCCGGCCCACGGGTGGTAGCCGTCGAACACGGCATTGGCAATGCCGGTGCCGCGGGTCTCGGTCAGGAAGTCGGTGCGGAAGCCGATCAACCCGCGGCTGGGCACGATGAACTCCATCCGCACCCACCCGTGGGCGTTGGTCGCCATGTGATCCATCCGCCCCTTGCGCGCGGCAAGCAACTGCGTCACGGCGCCCAGATACTCATCGGGCACGTCGATCGTGAGGTGCTCGAAGGGCTCGTGCAGCTTGCCGTCGACCTGGCGCGTCACGACCTGGGGCTTGCCCACGGTCAACTCGAAGCCCTCGCGGCGCATCTGCTCGACGAGGATCGCCAGCGCGAGCTCACCGCGGCCTTGCACCTCCCACGCGTCGGGTCGGCCGATGTCGACGACCCGCAGCGAGACGTTGCCCACGAGCTCGGTGTCCAGGCGCGACTTCACCATCCGCGCGGTCAGCTTGTGCCCGGAGACCTTGCCGGCCATCGGCGACGAGTTGGTGCCGATGGTCACCGAGATCGCCGGCTCGTCGACGGTGATGCGCGGCAGC
>CAZVVS010000135.1:0-12045 GCA_964630585.1 uncultured Gordonia sp. | reverse complement strand
TCGACGCCATCCGACGGCTCCGCACCGGCCAAGGCATCCTCGTCTACGGCTCGATTCCTCCGGTGTGGCTGCGGTTGCGCGACCGTCGACGAAAGCGGCAAACGTGAAGCGGTGCCTCGCCGTCGTTACCCATCCTGCACCTCCTCCGAAAGCCTCCCAGTGCCGGGTGTCCCGAGGGAGTGGATCGGCGGCGGCGCAGCGAACCACCCTCGGGGCCCAGAGCGAAGTGATGTATCGCCTCAGCGGGGCCAGTCTGGCGACTTGAGGTGGGTCGGCAGCGGGTCCAGCCCCGCCATCTGGCCCATTCTGTTCAACGCCGGCGCGTTGAAGCGGTCGTCTCTCGCGCCGGGGCTCCCACGCGGAGTACCTGGTCAACTCGGGCCGGGGATAATCGGCTTCCCGTTGATCCACGGGTCGTACGACCGTTCAGTCCAGGTGGGACAGCGCTGCGCTCACCGAAACCTCCACGGCGTCTCCGCAAAGGCTGATCATGCCGTCCGCACCTTCGACAACGGCGTAGAACACCCCCTTGTCGTTCGCTATGACTGCACTCACCGGCCGGCTATCTCTGACGTCGAGCATCACGAGCTGAGGTCGGTCCTCGCCGTCGACCTGAGTCCGCACCTTCAAGGAGCCGACGACGGCCGACCTGAGCAACTCCTGAACGGCTTCACGACGTTCGGCGACCGACACCGAGCCGATGTGATGGATGCCGATCGCATCGACGCCTTCGATGATCCACCTGTCGCCATCTCGGTAATGGGTTGAGGCGAAGTCCCAACTCGCTCGTTCGAGCGTCGAGGACGCCACGAAGACGCAGGTCAGCGATGTCCTGCCGACGATCGTCGCCGCTGTCGCGAGCCGATCATCGAGCACCCCGGCGTCGCTCACGAGATCCCTCACCTCCAGGGAACGGAGCCCGCGGAAGCCAGCGGACAACACGGCCTCCAAGTTCTCCGTGTCCACCGTCGGCAACGGCGACGGCCACGCTTTCTCCTGCATCGTCGCCAATGCCACCACTTCGTCGTCGGTCAACCGCAAGTCCAACGCGCCTCCTTGGTCACGGAGCGAACATCTTCGGGATGCGCTTCGGGAGCTCGATCGCGATCGCCTCACCGAAGGCCTTGGCCCAGTCCTTCGGCGACGCCTCAGCGATCAGTCGCATCCCTTCGGGACTCCAGTCGACGTCCCTGGCTGCTCGACCGGCCTCCAGCCAGATCTGGGCCGTCGTACCGATGGCGTACGCGTACGGGTGCTTGCTGAAGGTCTTCACGCCACTGACCGCCGCGTCGCCACCCGAGAAGAAGGCGTCGAGGTAGTGCCGTTGGGACAGTGAGTCGAGGCTGTCTGCGCCCGACACACCCATCGAGAGGATGCCGAGGCCCTTGCCGAGGCCCTTGAAATGGTTCGAGTGCTTGAGCAGCGCGGTCCCATCACCCGCGCTGAGCTCACCGAGAGACGAGAACAGCGCGCCCAGTGGACCGGCGACGTGCTGGTCGATCTGGCGGACGGACGACCCGACCAGACGCACGGGGTCGACCCAGGACCCGCCACCGCCACCGCCACCTCCACCGAGGCGGACGCTCCCACCACCGCTGCCAGCTGTGGTGCTCACACGACGCTGCTCCGAGGCGTTGTTCTTCGCAGAGTCGGCAAAACCACGCAGATCATTGGCCATCGCCGTGAGCGAGGCCCGGTGCTTGGGCCACCACTGCTGCTTGAACCTCGATCCCGACGCTCCACCCCAGGCGGTCGATCGCACGCGGCCGTCGATCCGCTTCGCGAGCCGGTCGAGCTGGTCGCTCGTGCGACGGAGTTCGGCCACCAGAGCGTCGACCTCCTCGGGGTTCATCCCGTGGGTGGTGGCCGTCATGGCGCGACCTCGACGCTTCGGTGTCCAGGTTCCGTCACCTGTAGGTCACGTCTCTCATCCACGGGACGATCCCCCGACCCTCAGCCAGGGAACGCAGCGAACGTGTGCCTCGACGTCGCCGTGGTCCACCCGCTGATCTGGAACTCGTCGGCGGTGGCGAGGTTGATCTGGGCCTCGCTTCCGCCGTTCATGTTCATCTCGGACACCCGGAACTGGACGGTTCCGTCCTGGAGGGTCCGCACCTCCTCGACCACTCCAACGTGACCGGGGCGTGACATGAGGGCGCCCACCGTCGGCGTGTGCGAGTCCGACTGACCGAGCAAGGTATTGACGTTGTGCGCGACAGACCCGCCATCGCCATGCCAGTTGGGACCCGTGTAGCCCATCTGGCGCCAGCGGGCCTTGGCCCATGCGGTGCACTGATACCAGTCGCCGGCACCGTCCTTCGCTCCGTTGAAGTCGTATGCGGTCCGCTCCCCCGGCGGGATGTACTTGTCCGCGATCGCCTTCGCCGTGGCGTCGTCGAGGGGCTGACCCCACCCGGGGAAGCCATTCACCTGACCGGCGCCGGGCGTCACCGAACCGCCGTTCGGTGAGGGTGCCACCCCACCAACACCGGCGGCGCCACCGGTCGAGACGTTCCCGTTGCTGGCCTGGCGCTGCTCGCTGGCGTTGTTCTTGGCGGACTGTCCGAACCCGCGCAGGTCGGTCGCGGCTTGCGACAGCCTCGTCCGGTGCGACGGCCACCACTGGGTCTTGAAGCGCGAGGCGTCCGGCCCCACCCATGAGGTGGAGGCGATGTGGTTCTCCAACTGCCGGGCGATTCGATCCATGTCGTCGCTCATCCGCTGCAGCTCGACACCCAACGAGTCGACTTCTTCGGGGTTCATCCCGTGCGTGATCTGAGTCACTGTCCGTTCCCTCTCTCGTCGTGCCCGGGTGACGCAGCGGGTAGTCCGAACAAGGCGGACCACCCGCGTGCCACACGGCGTCCCGTTCTCAGCGCCCGCTGACCTGACGCTGCTCGCTGGCGTTGTTGATGGCGCTCTGGCCGAAGCCCCGCAGATCCTCACGGATCTGCTGGAGCTTGGAGCGGTGACCTGGCCACCACTGGTTCTTGAAGGTGTTGGCATCGGGACCGACCCACGTGGTCTGTCCGACACGGGTGTTCAGGGTGTTCAGCATCTGGTCGATCTCCCCGGCGATCCTCTGCAGCTCGCGGCCGAGACGGTCGACCTCATCGGGGTTCATGCCGTGCGTGATGTTCGCCATGTCCTTCTCTCTCCTGTTCCTGAGGTTCATGCCCTCGCTGATGTGACTTCATCGTAAGCAGGGGGCGCCGGTGCCGGAATGGGGAGCACTTCCCTCCGACTTGCCATGCCGCGGGTCACCGCATCGCCACCTGCACTCGTGTCCTTCCGGACTGTGCACAGAGGAAGCCCCGACCCGGCGGGAAGGTCGACGCGTCGAGCCGGCCGCTCGGGAAGCCCGAGATGCTCTCGAGTTCGGTCGCATCGGGTTGCAGGACGATCGACTGGCGGGATGCTCGAGCCTCTTTGGCGATTCCGTAGCCCTGGCTCATCAAGGAGATCTCGCCGTCGACGAGCACGCACACGCCGGCGGATCGAGCACGGCGGAAGAGCTGCTGCAGCGCGAAGTCGGCTTCGCCGTTCACGAACTCCTCGAGCGCCTCGACCACGAACAGCTGCTCGACCAAGGTGTCGTCGTCGATCTCCTGGCACAGGGCCTCAGCGAGCCGGGCAACTGCCTCGTCACCGCTCGCCTGACGGGTCCATCCACCGTCGAACTCGACACCGGAGCGCCGCACCCCGAGGTACACCGCCTGCACGCCGGGCTTCGCTCTGCGTACCGCCTCCGCCACAGTGTTGAGGCAGGTCGTACGACCGCTTCCCGCCGGCCCGGTGAGGACCACGAGGCCCTCCGGCTTCAGCCCGATCGGACCGAGCGTCTCGTCGGACAGACCGAAGACGGCCATCCCCGCGATGACCGGCAACTCGTCGAGCGCCACTCGGGTGCGCAGTCGTTCGATCTGCGGAACAGGGACGGCCCCGCCCCGCTCCATCGATCGGGCGAGCAACGTGATCGCCTCGGCCTGCGAGGCCACCGTCGCGTCGTCCCCCCCGAGCACCGCCACCTGAACCTCCGTGCTGCGGAAGTACGCTCGACCCGGAGGCGAGGTGTCGTCGAAGGCGTCACGCGGGATCCCCAGAGTTCCATGGTCGAGCTCGTCGTTGACCCGGAACGCCAGCCGGGCAGGGAAGGCGCTCATCAACGACGCTCCCACCGAATTGACCCGATCCGCGGTGGCCACGATGTGCACGCCGACGGCTCGCCCCTCCTGGGCGATCGCCTGAAACTGATCGAACAGATCTCGTCGGGCGACGGTGTCGTACGCGGCGGCGAACGCTCCGAGCCCGTCGACCAGGATGATCACCCGGAGCTCATCCGGCACGTTCGCCAGCGTCCGGAACTCGACGATCGTGCCCGCCTTGACCTCTGCGAAGCGGCGCGACCGTTCGTCCACGATCTGGCGGAACGTGCGGATGAGTCGTGCCACACGCTCGTCGTCCTCGGCATCGATGACAGCTCCGACATGTGGGAGTGGCTCCAGCATCGCCAGGCCACGCGACGCGAAGTCCAGGCCGTACACGGCACAACGACCCTCCTTGACCGAGAAGCCGGCAGAGACGGCGACGGTGCGGAGGAAGGTGGAGCGACCCGTGCCGGTGGCACCGAACCCCAGCAGGTTGCCGTCGCGGTCCGGCTCGAACGCTGCGGGCACCTGGCTCTGGTGCTCGGGGTCGTCGCGGACGGCGATGACGAGCTCGCTGTCAAGTCGGCTCGTCGGCAGGCGAGACAGCTCGTAGCGATCGGCCAGCTCCGGCAACCAGGGTCGCCGTGGCGGCGCCATTCCCAGTTCGCTGAAGGCGGAGCCAACGGACGTGCAGAGTCGTTGGATGTCCTTCTGACCGAGGTCCCGCGCGCCACGGCCGTTCGACGGCGGGGGGTCCCAGGGCGCGCCGGGGCCGAAGTTGAGGTTCCTTACCTGCACCTTGGGCTCGGGTGGTTCGTTGGTCGTCCATCCTCCGACGTAACCGGCCTGGAACGGCACCAGCTTGCCGGGACCGAGCTTCGCCACGGCACGACCGGGAGTGTCGGGCTGGAACCGGGCGGCGGCGACGGTCCCGACGACGTCGTGCGAGTCATCCTCATCCGCCATCCGGAGTGCGATGCGCAGGTTCGTGTTGGCGCGGAGGTTGCCCTTGATCACACCGGAGGGACGTTGCGTCGCCAGCACCAGATGCAGACCCAACGAGCGGCCACGCTGAGCGATGTCGATCATTCCGTCGACGAACTCGGGGATCTCCTGGACGAGGGCGGCGAACTCGTCCACGACGATGACCAGGCTGGGCACCACCGGCGCGCCCTCGGGTTCCTTCGATTCGAGGTCGACCAGGTCTTTCGCCCGCCATTCCTGAAGGATGTGCTCTCTGCGCTTAAGCTCGGAGCGCAGAGAGGTCAACGCTCGCCGGACGAGGCGGTTGTTCAGATCCGTCACGAGACCGACGGAGTGCGGCAGGGCCGCGCACTCTCCGAACGCCGCGCCGCCCTTGTAATCGACCAGCAGGAAGTTGACACGTTCAGGGCTGTACGCCAACGCCATGCCCAACAACCAGGTCTGCAGGAACTCGCTCTTGCCCGAACCGGTCGTTCCACCGACGAGTGCGTGTGGCCCGTGAGCGCGCAGGTCGAGCATCAGTGGGCCCGTGACCGAGGTGCCCACATAGGCGCGCAGCGACCGCTCCTGTCGTCGTTCCTCGACCTCCTCGGCGCTGATGGACGCAGACTGACGCCAGCGTTCAACGACCGCGGACGTGTCTCGCATCACCTCGATGCCCTGTTCGCCGACGAAAGAGACCGTCGAGGGCAGGTCGGCGGCGGCGTCGAGCAACGCTCCGGCGTCGCTCACCGGGGCCAGTGCACGAGCAAACGCGTTGGCCGCTGCCGCGCTGAGCAGACCCGCGTCGACAGGAGCGACATACGAACCGTCGATGACGGTTCCCGCCCCAGGTTGCAGCGTCTGCGGGTCGACCTCGAGGAAGTTCCGACACACCGACGGCAGCCGTGAACGGTCCCGGCCCAACCACACGGTGAAGACGCCGGCCGCCGGTCCACGCTCGGCCAGGTCGACCAGCCGCGCACGGTCGAACGGCGCTTCTTCGTCGATCAGGAGCACGACCGCTGCCCCGGTCGGCCGTGTGTCGGGATCGTTGACGCTGCGGGCGCTGATGAGGTCGTCGAGCCCCGCCACGATCGCTGCAGCCGCCGGGCTGCTCGACGCGAGGTGCGGAGCCAGCAACGGCGAGTGCTCCGAATCGACGTGGGGCAGCCACTTGAGCCAGCTCCAGTCGGGCGACGCCACCGGTGGGACGATCGCCGCGATGGTGAGGTCGGCCGGCGAGTGCAGCGCGGCGAACTGAGCCATCAACCCCCGAGCGGCGTCGAGGCGAGTTGGGTCGCCACCGGCGACACCGATCGAGCCCACCGCAGCCAGGGACCCGACGACAGGCACTCGTTCGACCGACGCGAAGCGGGCGGTCACGTCGTTCAACTCCGCCCACAGCTCCGGCGTGGTGTTGCGCGTGCTCGGGATCTCGATCTCGTTGCGCGACAACTGGGTTCCTAGGCCGAGGCGCACGTCGAGGAACGACGGACGGTCGGCGCGGCGGCACCAGAGCATCGGGTGCAGGCTCATGGCCGCGGAGACGGCCTCCTCGGCGGAAGGATGTTCCCGCCGGCGACCCGATTGCTCCTCTTCCATCGCACGCTGCATGCGGACCACGAGGTCGGCCATCGAGTCGTGGAACCCCTGAACAGCTGCCTCCCACACCTTCTTCGACGACGCCCGGTTCTCGAACCAGGACCCCAACATGAGGAGCGGCGACAGAGCGACGAATGCGATCATCGCAGCGCTCTGGGTGATGAGGTAAAGGACCGCGGCGAGCGCGATCGGCATGAGCACCATGGCGATCGGGAACCTGTGCGGCTGGGGCGGTTGTGGTGGTTCGGGGGCGACGAGTTTCACCCCTGGGTAGCGCGGATCGAGCCACGGCGAACGGTTGAACGGCACGACGCCCGCTCGGGCCGCCGACCAACCGTCGTCCTCAGTGTGGACGAGCAGCGTCGTGCCACCGAGGGTGATCTCGTTGCCGCTCCCGACGACGGCGCTGCTCACGAACTCCCCGTCGACAGCGACACCGTTCGACGAACCGTTGTCGATGACCTCGACCCGGTCAGACACCACGAGTCGCGCGTGGCGCTGTGACACCATCGGATCGGTCAAGCGGATGCCGCACGAGGGGTCTCGACCGATGTCGATGTATCCGGGCGGCAAGCGCACCGACATCCCCGTCTCGGGTCCGGCCACCACGCGAACCGTGGCGGCAGGTGCCGGTGGCCGACTCGGTGTGGTGGCCTCGACGAGGGCGATCGAGTCGCCCGAGCGAAGTCCGGTGTCGGCGAGGAGCGTGTCGGACGCTAGGGCGTAGGTCATGTCGTCCCGCCGCACCGCCAACGACAGATCGGCCCGATCGATCCCCTGACGAGTGGCCACCCAGCGCGCCACGTGTGACACCGAGGTCTGAGGATCAGCCTCCACCACGATGTCGGACGCCGGTCCGTCCTGCCGTTCGAGCGTCAGCTTGAGCCTCATACGGAGACCTCGTCACCAACCGGTGCCGATGTGCTGTCGAGCTCTGATGCAGCCGGTGCCCCGGGCTCGGTCGTGGAGCGAGCGCGGCGACCGAGGGCACGACGATGCAGATCACGACGGAATGAGCGGAGCAACGAGGCCGGGTTCAGATCGGCTCGGAGTCGCCGAGCTCCGCTCTCGTCGGTGGCTAATGCTTCGTAGGCCGCGTCCAGACTCGTCCAGTACTCCTCTATCTCCGCGTCCGAGGGCACCGAGGGGCCGAAGATGGCCGCGTCCGCGATCCGAGCCGAATGGAAGGCCGACTCGCCACCCACGTACGTGGCGATCTCCCGGCGGGTCGACTTGCCAGGGAGCGGTTTGCCGAGGTCGAGCGCTCGATCGTCGAACTCCGCCCAACCACCGACGATACGGCTCATGGCCTCAGGACCGCCGCGCCGACGTTGCCGACGTCGTCGTTTGAGCACGGTCACACCACCGACAAATCCCCCGATGAGGAGAAACGGCAGCAGGACGCCAGCGATGATGGCGAGCTGCGTACCTGTCACGAGCGGGTCGTCGTCGTCCTCCTTGTCGTTCGTGCTGACGTCGTCCGCGACGATCTCTTCCGGTGGAGGAGTGGTCACCGGTGGAGGGGGCGGCTGGGAGGCGTTGTCCGGCTTCGGCTTGGGTTTTGGGGTGACGGGTTGGAGCTCCTTGTCGGGGTCCGGCGTCGTGTTGAGGGGCACCCAGCCCACGCCGTCGACATCCACCTCGACCCACGCAGCGACGTCCTTGCCGGTGATCTCGACGTCGTCGCCGGGGCACCCGCTCGGACAGAACCCCATCACCACTCGCGCCGGAATCCCCAGGGAACGGGCCATCAGGGCCATCGCCGAGGCGTACTGCTCGCCGTTGCCGTAGGTGAGGCCGCTCTCGAGCACGTCGTCGGCCAGGGTCCGCATCCGCCGCAGGCTGTGACCGGCGACAGAGGAGCACTCGTCGGTCGACAGCGCATCGCAGTAGCCGTAGCTGGGACCGTCGATCAGCGTCTGGGCAAGGCGAAGGGCACGGTCGAAACCGGGTGACGCCGCCTCGGTAGCAGCAGTTGGTGTCGTGGGGCTCGCGGTCGGATCCGGATCCGTGTCCGCAGCCGCAACAATCTGCTCTGCGAGCTCCTTCAGCTCCTGGGGAACCGTGTCTCCCTCGAGCGGCGTGGCACCAGGCGCCTTGCCGGCATAAGGGTGGTTCACCGGCACCTGGGGCACCGGTTCGCTCCAATGGGCGTCGATGATGATCTCGTCGCCCGTCGACAGGCGAAGAGGGATGGCACCCACACCGGTCGTTCGGTTGAAGCGCAGCGCCTCCGCCAGTTCGGTTGCACGGGCGCCACCGAACTGGATCCCGGTGACGTGACCGAGATCCGGCAGCCAGATGTCGTCGTACTCCCCCACCGCGATCCGGACCCTGGAGGACTCCTCGTCCGGATCCGCATCGATCGGGATGGTCTCGCCGACTCGTTGGAACACCCCCGAGGAGCCCGTGGTGTCCTCACTCCCGGACGCGACCCGCCACACGACGCCGTCGTAGTCGTCCATGACCGCGAGTCGCAGCGGCACGCCTTCGGGCATTCCGGACACCGTGAAGATGGTGGTGTCCCTCAGGTGACCCTCGGCGTCGTCCTTGTAGCGACGGAACGACGCCAACGGGCTCGGATGGTCGAGAGGGTCGAACGGAGGCTCGGTCTGCTCACGGAGGACAAACCGCTCATGTGAGTCCGCTCCCGGCAGGTGGTCGCCGACGAGAGTGGCGGCGAACGCGGCGAGGACCAACATGGCGACGGCTCCGACGACGCGGCCGCGACCGACGGCCGCCGCCGCGCTCGCGCGTCTTCCACGGCGGCGGAACGCCACCCACCCGATCGTCACGGCGCCGAACGCCGCCCCCTGGAGAAGCAGACTGGCCGGTTCCTCGGTTCCGAAGAGGATCCCCACGATCAGGAGAGCGACAAGCGGCAGGAGCGGTCGGAGCAGACCACGGGTGCGTAACGCCGCGGTCGTCGCCAGCACCCCTGCCACCAAGCCGCACAACATCGGCACCACACCGAGGTTGCCGGCGCGGCCTACGGGCGGCAGGGTCGTCAGGAGCTCGGCCCAACCGAACACGGCACCGTTGGCTGCACCTTCGAAGGTCGACAGGGTGGGAACGAAACCGACGATGGTCCCGCTGCTGATCGCCAGACCGCTGAGAGCGAAGTACGTCACCAGCGTCAGGAGTGCGACGATCAGCGCGTCGAGGCGACGTCGTCGTCCGACGACTCCGATCACGATGCCGGCGGCGAGCCCGGCCCCACCGGCGATCAACCAGGACCAGCCGCCGTACACGGTGCGGAACCCGGCGATGCCGAGCAGGCCCAGCACTGCTACGAACACGACGTCCGGGGTGAGGTCGGCGAGTCGCTCGAGAACGACCGGAGGGGCGTCAGGTGCGGGCGCGTCGCTCCGAGGTGCGACGACACGAGACGTGCCCGAGTGCTCCGGACGAGCGACGAGGTCTACCACTGCGACACCTTCCACATGAGGAAGCCGAACTTCTCCAACTGGGCGACGTTCAGAATCGTCGCCGCGCCGAGCGCCCTCAGGTCCGTCGTGCCGAGACGGTCGGCGCGCACGACGTAGCCGCGAACCGATTGGTCGAAGCGTCGCATCGCCGCCCTCACGTCGGGCAGCGGCAGAGCCGAGCCAGTGATCATCGCCACGATGCTGATGCCCGACGAATCCGCGTTGGTCCGGATCGACTGCACCAGCAGGTCGTCGTGGCGATACGACGGAACCAGTCCGGCGAGAGCGTCGAGCAGCTGCTGGCCGTCGGGGGCGTGGAGTCGACCGCTGCCGGCCGACAAGGTGACCTCCTGGTCGTCGCGCAGAGCGCGGACGCCCAGCGATCCGGCGAGCGAGATGGCGAGCTCCAACTCCTCGTCGTCCAGGTAGCTGGAGGGCCGTGTGTCGAGCACGATCGCCAGGTGGGAGCGACGGGTGTCGACGAACTGACGAACCATCAGGTCGCCGACCCTGGCCGTCGTCTTCCAGTGGATGAACCGCCTGTCGTCTCCGGGCACGTACTCCCGCAACGTGTGGAACGCCACGTCGTTCGCCGACAGGTCGGCAGTCGGTTGGCCCTCGAGGTCGCGCAAGAACCCTGCACCGAGGTTCTCCAGTCGCGTGATGCGGGGGTGCACGTACAGCGGGATCGGCTTCGTCCAGTCGATCGCCCGTCGCGTCAGTCCCAGCGGATCGCCACGGACCGAGGTGGCCGGGCCGACCGGGATGACCTGTCGCCGGTCGGTCGGTAGCACGAAGAGCTCGTCGTGGGCGCCCTGTGCAGGCAACGAGGGGACGTCGAAGGTGGACGCCCCGCGACCGACGGTGAGCTCGACCCGCAGCGGGAGGAGTCGTCGCTTCGCGACGTTGCTCACCACCAGGCTGCCGCTCGAGGGCTCGCCGACGGTCACCCGCTGGGGGTCCACGTCGACGTCGATCTCGATGTCGGTGGAGCCGACGAGAAAGAGGATCCCGACGATGAAGACGACCGCACAGGCCGCTGCGATCCACATACCCTCGCGCCATCCGAGCCGCCAGCCGACGATCCATGCCATGACCCCGATCATCGCCACGAGCCAACCGGCGGGCGACACGACACGCAGGAGATCGCGCGCCGCTGTCATGGTTCTCGTCACCACGCTCGGCACCCCCACCTCGATCAGGCCGCGCTGAATGCCGGTGGAGCGACCTCGCTCAACACCCTCGCGATGATGGAGTCGACCGTGGTGCCGGCGAACTCGGCCTCGGGCTCGAGGATCAGCCGGTGGCACATCACGGGGTTCGCCAGCTCCTTGATGTCGTCCGGCAGGACGTAGTTGCGGCCCGCCGACGCCGCCCAGGTCTTGGCGGCACGCACCAGGGCCATGCAGCCTCGGGGTGACAGGCCGAGCCTGGTCTCCGGTGCCCGTCTCGTCGCCTCGGCGATCTGGGCGACGTAGTCGAGCACCGACGGATCCACATGTGTCGTCGCCGCGAGCTGGGCCATGTCGTTGACGACCGTCGCCGCGATCATAGGCTGCACCGTCAGCGAGCGGTTCTTGGTGGACGCCTGGGCCAGCAGGTCCACCAGTGCGCCGCGATCGGGGTAGCCGATCGAGGACTTCATGAGGAAGCGGTCGAGCTGTGCCTCGGGCAGGCGGTAGGTGCCGGCCTGCTCGATGGGGTTCTGCGTGGCCACCACCATGAACGGCGGTCCCACCGGGTAGGCCACTCCGTCGTGGGTGACCCGACCTTCCTCCATCACCTCGAGCAGCGCGGATTGGGTCTTCGGCGACGCCCGGTTGATCTCGTCGGCCAGCAGAACGGTCGCGAACACCGGTCCGTGGTGAAACTCGAACTCGTGGGTCCGCTGGTTGAGGATC
>CAZVVS010000134.1:0-12106 GCA_964630585.1 uncultured Gordonia sp. | reverse complement strand
GAACAGCCCGCTGCAGCACATCTGGTCGATGTCGGTGCAAGGCCAGTTCTTCCTGGGCATGATGCTCATCGCGCTGTTCACCGCGGGCCTGCTCAAGCTCTTCGCCAAGCCCCTGGCCCGCATCGGCACCGAACGCAGCGTACGGTTCCTCGTCGGACTCGGCGTCGCAGGCCTGGCCGCGCTGTCGTTCTACTGGGCGGCAATGCGCCACGGCGTCGACCAGCCGTTCAACTATTACGACACGTTCTCGCGCGCCTGGGAGCCACTGGCGGGCGGACTGCTCGCCATCTGGATGCCGCGGACCCGCGTGCCCAACTGGATCCGCAACACCGTCGGCGTGATCGCGCTGGGCCTCATCCTGTCCTGCGGCTGGTGGATCAACGGCGTCGCGGAGTACCCCGGGCCGTTGGCTCTGGTCCCGGTCGGGTCGACCGTAGCGCTGATCTGGGTCGGCGCGACCGCCCTGACCCATCCGCTCCCCGACGGCCGGGTGCAAGACCAACCCGCCGTATCGAAAATGCTCGCCACCGGCCAGGGGATCTGGTTGGGCAACATCGCCTACTCCCTGTACCTGATCCACTGGCCGCTGCTGATCTTCTACTTGACCTGGCGCGACAAGAACCACGCGAACTTCGTCGAGGGCACGGCGCTGCTCGTCCTGTCGGTGCTGCTGGCATGGCTGTGCAAGCGCTACATCGAGGACCCGGTGCGCTACTCGCGGCGCCCGGTCCCGCTGCGGCGCACGGCAACTCCGGCAACAGCACCCAGTGTGGCCCGCAGCCGTAGCTGGGTGCGCCGCCATGTCCTGACCTACAGCACCGCCGTGATGGCGCTGCTGCTCGTCGGCGTCACCGCGGTCGGGGTCGGCGGAAAGGTCTGGGCGTGGCACGTCATGTCCCAGCGCGTGGACACCCGCACCCTCAACCCGCACGACTATCCAGGTGCGCGAGCACTCCTGGACGGGTGGCCCGTACCCGACCGGCCGCCGCGCCCGGCGCCCAACGTCGCGGAGTTCGACTTCCCCGAGACCAGCACCGACGGCTTCATGTCGAACTTCCTCGACAACGAGATCCACGTCGGCGTTTACGGCGATCGCAACGCCAAACGCACCATCGCGCTGGCGGGCGGTTCCCACGCGGAGATGTGGATCTCCGCGATGGACATCCTGGGCAAGCGGTACGGGTTCAAGGTGAAGACCTATCTCAAGATGGGTTGCGCGCTGACCACCGAGCGGATCCCGAAGAAGTCGGGCACCGACAACCCCTACCCCGAGTGCTACGACTGGGGCCAGCGCGTCGTCGCCGCGATCATCGCCGACAATCCGGACGCGGTGATGACGACGACGACTCGACCGCGCGACCGCGCCCCCGGCGACTGGATGCCCGACGCCTACAAGCCGATCTTCGAGTCCTTCATGGATGCCGGTATCCCGGTGATCGGCGTGCGGGACACCCCGTGGCCGCGTGACAAGCACGGCGAGGGTTTCATCACCCCGGTGTGCCTGTCGGAGGGCGGCGACGCGATCAGTTGCGGCACACGCCGCGCCGCGGCCCTCTCGCCGACCGATCCGTCGATCCCGTTCGCGCAAGCCCATCCGAAGCTGTTCCACCGCGTCGACATGACCGCCGGCGTGTGCGATGCCGTCTGGTGCCCCGCGATCGTCGGCAACGTCGTCGTGTACAAGGACTACCACCACCTCTCCGCGACTTACGTCCGCAGCCTCACCGACGAGTTGGGCCGCCAGCTCCGCGAACAGATCGACTGGATCGGTGAGCACTGACCGGTACAGTCGAGACTGTGGCGAAAAATGAACCGCCCGTAGCGACTTATCGGGTCCAGCTCAGCCCTGATTTCGGATTTCCCGAACTCCGCAAGGTCCTCAAGCCCATCGCCGCGCTCGGTGTGAGCCACCTGTATCTCTCGCCGATCCTCGCCGCCATGCCCGGCTCCACCCACGGATACGACTGGTCGCCGCCGGCGCGGATCAGCCCGGAACTGGGCGGACCCGAGCAGTTCCAACGACTGTGCGCATCGGCTGCCAAACGCGGTCTTCGCGTGATCATCGACATCGTCCCCCAACATGTCGGGATCGCCGATCCGGCCGCCAATCCGTGGTGGTCCGACGTGTTGCGCCAGGGCCTGGAATCGCCCTACGCGACCTGGTTCGACCTGTTGCCCTCCCCCGAGGGCATCATCGAACTCCCCGTCCTCGGCGAGGACGGTCTGGCCGCGCTGACCCTCGACGCCGACGGCAACCTCGTCTATCACGAGCGGGTGTTCCCGACCGCCCCCGGGACGGTGGAACCCGGCGACGACCCGGCATCGGTTGCCGCACGTCAGCACTACCGTCTGCTGCCGCATGCCAGTGGCCGCTACGGCTACCGGCGCTTCACCGACGTGACCGATCTGGCTGCGCTGCGGCTCGACCAGCCGCAGGTGTACGAGGCGACCCACGGATGGCTGCGCGAGCTGATCGAGCAGGACCTCATCGACGGTGTGCGCGTCGACAACCTCGACGGCATCGCCTATCCCTGCGCCTATCTGGATCGCCTGCGCGAGGACCTGGGGCCCGACCGGTTGATCTATGCCGAGACGATGCTGGCACCGCTGGAACCGTTCGATGCCGGCACCGCTTCGGACGGCACCACCGGCTATGAACAGCTCGCGGTCGTCTGCGCCCCGTTCACCTCGCACGCCGGACTCAGCGAACTCACCGAGCTGGCGGAGGTGACCACCGGTATCGCCGGGGACTCGACGTGGATGCTGCTGGAGCAGAAGAAGCTCAAGCACGAGGCCCTCGCGCAGCACTACAGCACCGAACACGCACGCCTGGCGGTCACGCTCGCCGAGGCGATCGGTGAGGGCACCCCGTCGATCACCGACCTGTGCACCGTCACCGCCGAGATGATCGCGCTCATGCCGGTCAACCGGCCCGATCAACACGTCGGCTCGGGGCTGATCGCCGAGATCGGCGAACTCGTCGCCGACGGTGACCCACTGGTGCGGGAAGCCGTCCCCCACGTCGTCGAGGCCATCGCGACCACGCCCGCCGCGGCCGCACAGCTGGGACAGCTCTGTTCGTCGGTGTACGCCAGCGCTGTCGAGAAGAGACTCTTCTACCGCAACCCCCGCCTGGTCTCACTCAACGAATTGGGCTGCCAGGCGTGGCTCGGACTGCCCGAACTCTCGACCTTCCACAACGCCAACCATGAGCGGGCCGCCCGCTTCCCACACGCCCTCACCACCCTGTCCACCCATGACACGTTGCGCAGCGAGGACGTCCGCGCCCGCGTCAGCATGCTCTCCCAGGTCCCGCAGCGGTGGGCACTGCTGGTGAACCAACTCACCCGAGCCGTCCCGCCGCCGGATGCCACTACCGGGGCGTTCCTGCTGCAGAACCTCTTCGGCGCATGGCCGGTCGACGCCGACGGACCGATCCAGCCCGATCAGCAGTGGCGTGAACGGATGGCGGCGTACGCGGTGAAGACGGCGCGCGAGGCCGGCGAGGTGTCGTCGTGGGCGCGGCCGAACGTGGTGCTGGAGGAACGTCTCGTCGAGTGGGTGGACCGGGTCACCGACGAGTCGGTCAACACACCCCTCATGGAACTCGTCGCCCTCACCTTCGGCCCATGGTGCGCCGACGCGGTGGCGCGCAAGGTCGTCAGCCTGCTCTGCCCGGGAGTCGGTGACGTCTACCAGGGCAGTCAGTGGTGGACGGATTCGCTCGTCGACCCCGACAACCGCAGGCCCGTCGACTACCAGCGAAGCCTGGACCACCAGAAAACCCGGGCGATCATCGCGGCACTCGCGGTGCGGCGGCGCCACCCCGACTCGTTCGGCACCGGATCTGCCTACATGACGCTGACCGCCTCCGGCGCGGCGGCCGAACGAATTCTGGCCTTCGGCCGCGGCCCCTCAACCGACGATGGGCCACGCGTCATCGTGGCCTGTGCGCGCCACACCTACAGCTTCGCGCACGAACCCAAGGAGAGCACCTTCCTGCCGCTGCCCGATGGGACCTGGATCGACCGGGAGGGCAACCGCAAGTTCGCCGGTGACGTGGCGATCGCCGACCTCCTCGACGGCGGCCGACCGATTGTCGTGCTGGAACGCAAGTAATCCGTGGTAGGGCGCCCCGACGACCGATCCGACTAGCGCGGCGCGGGTGCTCCGGGGGCGGGTGCTCCGGGAGCGGGCGCACCCGGTTGCGGGTTCACCCCGGTGGCACTGAAGTCCCCGACGCCTTTGGACTCGGCCACCAACCACTTGCCGCCCTCGCGGCGCAGCTGCAGGCGCAGCGCGACAGTGCGCTTCTGAGGGGTCGGCGACAGGTTGGAGGTGCCGGTGGCGGTGACGATCATCAGCGTCGTCGCCTCGTCGCCGTCGATGCGCTCCACCGCCGCGGTGTCGACCTTCGCCGTCGCCTTGATCCCCTGTTGGCGCACGGCCGCGGCCGACTCCTTACGGTCCTGGCTCAGCTCATCGCGCATCTTGCCGGTCACGAGCGGCCCCTGGACCTCTTTGGCCTGGTCGATCTTGTCCGCACTCGTGTATTCGATGCTCGTCACGATGAACTTGCTGGCCGCCGCCTTGACCTCGTCGAACGCTTTCAGTTGCTGACGCGCCGAGTACCAACCCCAGCAGGCGACCACGAGCAGCACTGCGACCGCAAGCGCTGCGACGGCCTTCGCCGCTTTACGCAGCGTCTCGGCGTTGACCGTCAGTGAGAACTCGCGGCTCCCCGGCTCAGTGGCGACCGACTCCTTCGCCGACGAGGCAGCAGCGGCGGGAGCAGCCTTGCCCGCTCGGTCCGCCGTGCTGGTCTTCTCCTCGGCCTCAGCGGCAGCATCTGCGTTGGTGTCGGCGGTGTCACGCGCGTCGTCGACCTCGGTGGGCTTGGTGGCGGATTTCTTCGCCACCGGACGTGCGGAGGCCGCCGACCGGGACTTGCGTTTGACCGACGTCAAGTCGTCGTGCTCGGAATCATCGTCATTCTTGGCAGAGGGCGCCATGCATCCTTCTTCGGGTCTTGTCGGTCGCTACACGCCACGCCGCCCCGCGCTCCGGGCGCGGGCACCTGGCGGCTCGGTCGCCGCCAACCTACCGGTCGAGCGGGACCGTCCGGGCGTTGGGATCGAAATTCGGCGGCGGACCGGCCGTGTCGTCCCCGGGCGGGCGTGGCGCATTCGCGGCGCCGCGGATCTGCTGGTTCGGATCCTCGGTGACGCAGTACAGGTTGAGCGGGATCGTCAGCTCCTGGATCCTCGTCGGCCGGGTCGGCATCACCGGGTAGTTGCACGACGGTCGTGGGTACACCGAACCCATCGCCCACCACGCGCCATTGTGGAACATCGACAACGACTTGGAACTGGCATCACGGATCGACGGCAACAGGGCGGCGATGGCCGGCGCGCGCAGCGAACCCTGTCGGGCCACTTCACGGAACTGCTTGAGGACGTCGGTGATCGGATCACGGATCTCGTTGAGAGAGCCGGTCAGGCTCGTGACCTGGGTGGCGCCGTTGCCCAGCAGCGTGCGCAGCTCCTTGTCCGCCGCCATCGCCGCATTGATGACCGCGGATCCGCCGCCGACGAGGCGCTGCAGGTCCGGCTGTATCCCGCTGGAAGTGTTGAGGATCGCTCCCGCGTTGTTGATGAGGTTCTGAGTCTGCGGCAGCACCTTGTAGAGGTCGGCGAACACGGTGCCCGCCGAGTCCAGCAGCACGCGCAGGTCGTTGCCGTCGTGACCCCGGCCGAGCGCGATGTCCAGTTGTTCGATGGTCCGCGAGAGCTTGGCCGGGTCGATCTGATCGACCACCTTCAGAGTCGTCTCCAGCATCTTCGGGAAGGGGATGGCCACCGATGCCTGCGACTTGGGGACGATGTCGCCGTTGCGGAAGTACGGCCCGTCCGACGTCGTCGGCCGGAAGTCGAGGAACTGCTCACCGGCCGCCGACAACCCGCTGGCCCGCACGATCGAGTTGCGGTTGATCTTGTGGCCGTCCTCGATGGTCACTTTGGCCGCGACATGATCGGGATGCACCTGGATGCTGTCGACAGTGCCGATCCGCGCACCGCGCAGGTAGACGTCCGACGTCGTCTGGATTCCACCGGAGTTGGGCAGTTCGACGGTCAATCCGTACGTCTTGGCCAGCGGGCGCCACCCCAGCGAGCCGAACGTCAAGTACGCCAGGCCGAGGAGCATGACGAGCACCAGCCCGATATTGCCGGCGAGCACGGAGTGCTTCTTGAGCAACGCGATCATCCGCAGCACCCCTTCGTCCCGGTCAGCTGCGCAAGAATGCGCGTCAGCGTCTGCTCGAGCGCCTTGGTTCCCTCATCGAGGTCGCGCAACTCGGGGAAGCGCGATGCTGCGTCGAATCCGGTGCCCGGCGTCAGGTAGTACACGCGCGTGGACACCGTCGCCGCTGAGGTCCGCGTGGTCTTGGACCACTTGGGCAGCAGCGCATGCAGGTTGTCGACGAGCCCTTCGATGGAGCCGGTCGCCTCGTTCAGGCCGCTCAACGCGACGGCCAGAGAATCCACCAATTCGATGGTGTTGCCCTGGGTGGTGTTGAGGAAGTCGGTCGTGGCGGCGGTGACCTTGTTCGTCTTCTCCATGGTCGCGAGGATCGCCGACATCTGGTCGTTCACCGTGTTGATCGCAGCGGGCAGTTTCGCGATCGCCGCCTGGATCTGGGGGCGGCCGGCCGCGATCTGCGCCGTGAGGTTGCTGGTCAGCAGCATCGACTTGTCGACCTGCGCGGCATTGGCGTTGAGCCGGGAGATCGCTGTGGTGAAACCGTTGACCACGCCGATGAGGTCTTTGTGGTCGGCCGGCGTGGTGCCGATGGCCGCGGCCAGCTCGGTGATGATGGTCTGCAGCGACCCCAGCGAGCCACCGTCGACCGAGGCCGCGGCGGAGATGAGCAGGTCCTCGACCGTGGCCGCGGCACCCGTGGTGCCGGTCAGCTCACTGCCGTTGACCGCCGACGGCCCGGCCTTGTCGGGCTCGGGCGGCTGCAAGGCGACGAAGACGTCGCCCAACGGCGTGGCCTGACGCAGCTCGGCACCGGTGTTGATCGGCAGTTTGACGCCCTTGCTGACGACCATCGTGACGTAGGCGCGGTAGTCCTTGGCCACGATGTCGGTCACCATGCCCACGTCGGTGCCGCGCAGTCTCACCTTGGCTCGCGCGGGAAGATTCAGCGCGTTGTCGAAACTGGTGCGGACCGTGATGCCGTCACCGACACCGCCCGGTGCCGGCAGCGGAATCTGCTCGACGGTGAGGCCCGGGAGCTTGCTGCAGCCCGAGAGTGCGAGTGTGGCCGCGATCGCAACACACAGCGCGGCGCGCGTTGCCCTGGTAGTCATCTAGCCCCCCGCCTTCATGCTCTCGAGGATGGCCGCGAAGATTCCCATGTCGGGACCGAAATCCTTCAGCTGGCCGGTCCGGCAGCCGTTCACCTGCAGGTTGATCGATTCACAGAACCGCGACAGCATCTGGTTGTCCAGGAGCGACTTGTCCAGGAACACCTGGGTGCGCCAGGCGCCCTGCTCTTCGGACACCGAGTTCGACAGGTTCTGGAACAGCAGCGGTCCCAGATCGATCGTCTCGACGAGCTGCCGCGAGTAGTCGCCGAGATTCTCGGCCAGGGCGGCGAGCTTGCTCATCGACACCCCGACCGTCCCGGAGTTGTTCGCGAGGAAGTCGGTGGTGTTGCGCAGCATTGCGTTGAGATCGCCCATCGCCGCGACTAGGCCGGGCGACTGGCGGTTCAGGGTGGCGGCGACATCGGTCACCGAGCTGGAGAACGTCCGCATCTTCGGGTAGTTCGTGACCAGCTTGCTCGTGAGGTCGTTGACCATCTTGATGATCTGGACCAGCGCGTCGCCGTTGTCGGCTGCCAGTTTGCCCGCCTGGCTCATCTGCGTGACGGCATCGGCGAAACGCTGGCCGTTCTGGGCGGTGATGCCGTCGGCGAGGTCCAGGAAGTCGGCCAGCGGACCACGACCCGCGCCCTCGCCGCCGAACGCCTTCATCAGCGTGTTGACCGAGTCGAAGAGTTCGGCGATCTCGACCGGCGCCTTCGTCTCTTTGATCGTGTCCCCGTTGCGCAGCCGCTCGCCCTGGTCGTACACCGGCGACAGCTCGACGTGGCGCGTCGTCACGATCGAGGTGTTGACGATTGCCGCGGTCACGTCCTTGGGGACCGGGACCGACTTGTCGACGGTGAACCGGACCTTCACCCGGGCACCCTCGGGCTTGATATCGGTGATCCGGCCGACCGGCATGCCGAGGACGGCAACGTCGTTGCCCCTGTAGAGGCCGGCGACGCTGTCGAAATAGGCGGTGACCTCGATGGCCCGCCCCAAGGCGGAATTCACCCCGGCTGGTACGAGTGAGCACGACGAGGTGCCCACCGCCGCCGCGACCACCAACGCCGCTCCGGCGGCCGCGCGCGTCACGCCGCGCCTGCGGTTTGTCAGCATCCGTCCACCACCCGGGCCGTGCACAGCCAGTTGTCGGGGAACAGGCCCCATGGCAGGTATCCGTTCGCGTAAGGGCCGTCGCCGATCACGTTCGTCGTCGCACGTGCCGTGATCGGCAGGATCTCCAGCAGTTTGCGCAGATTCGCCCGGTTCTTCTCCAAACCGGCCGAGATGGTTTGGATGTTCGCCATCATCGGCACCAGCTGACCGGCATTCTGCGCGCCGACCGTCTGCGCATACCGGGTAAGTGCCGCGATGCCGTCGAGCAATCGGGTCACCAGGGCTTCGCGGGTCACGATCTTGGTGGCGAGCTGCTGGCCCTGACCGATGATCATCGACAACTGCACCTGGCTGTCGTCCACTATCGCGGTCACCGTCTTGGTGTCCCGGATCAACTGGTCGATCTGCCCCTTGCGGCTGGTGATGACCTCCGACATGCGCGCGAGCCCGTCTATCGCCGGTCGCGCCAGCGCCGGGGTGCCGGCCAATTGCCGGTTGAGCTGCTGCAGACTCGACGACAAGTCGTCAGGGTCGATCCCGGTGAGGATGGGCGTGCCCGCCTCGATCGTCTTCTGCAGGTCGTAGGGCACGCGGGTGTTCTCCAGACCGAAGCGCTCGTCTTTGAGCTTGTCCGGCGCATCGCCGAGTGAGATGTCGACGTAGCGCTGGCCGAGCAGCGTCGACATCTTGATCTCGGCGGACCCGTTGGACCGCACATCGACGTCCTTGTCGACCTTCATCGACACCACGACGTGGTCACGGGCCAGCTTCGTCCCGCTGACCTCGCCGACGTCGATACCGGCGACCCGGACCTTGTCGCCCGAGCGGATACCGCCGGCCTGGGCGAAGTCGGCGGTGTAACCCCGCTTGCCCAGGTGCGCGCCGGCCAGCACGAACGTCGCCACCAGGGCGACCACCAGCACCAGTGCGCCGATCAGGCCGACCACCAGCTGCGGCTTCTTGCGGTACATCGACTTGATGCTCATCGGCATGCCTCCGAGTGCGCGGTGCCGCCGACCTTGTTGAACAGGCCCGGTGGGAGCAGCACGTCGCCGAAGGCGACGTCGAGATCACACGCATAGATGTTGAGGTAGGCGCCCTGGCCCATGACCATCGGGAAATGCCCGAGGAAGACGGGCAACTCGACGGCGGCCCGGTCGAGCTTGCCGCCGATGTTGATCAGCGTGCCAGTCGCCAGCGTGGCGTCGCGCCCAGCACTCGCCAGGGAGGCCTGCGTCTGCCCGAGGATTGTGCCGAACCCGGCTGCGGTGCGGCCCACTTGGTCGACCACCTTGCCGAAGGCGGCCGAGTTGGAGTTGAGGCTGGCGATCAGTTCACCGGTGCCCTTCACCAGGTCGCTCATCTGGGTGCCCTGCCGGGATAGATCAGACATGACGCCGGACAGGTGCGCGACGATCGAGCCGATCACCTGGTCGCGGTCGGCCATGTCGTTGGCCAGCGTGCTGATCTGCGCCACGGTGTTGGTCAACGAGACGTTGTCGCCCTGGAGCACCGCGATGATGCCCTGCGAGAGGCCGTTGACCTGGTCGGCGGTCAGTGTCTCGAACAACGGCTGGAAGCCGGCCAACAGGCGGGTGACGTCGAACGAGTCTTCCGACGGTTGCTGCAGCCGGGCTCCGGCCGCCAGTGGCGTCCGCGGTTGGCCGTCAACGAGGCTCAGCTGGATATAGCGCTGCCCGATGAGGTTCTGGTAGCGGATGGCCGCCTTCGTCGCCGCCAGGACGTGTTGGTTGCTGTCGACGGTGAAGTCGACCCGTGCCTTCCCGTTCTCCAACTTGATCGATTCGACGCGGCCGACGCGGACGCCGGCCATGCGGACGTCGTCGCCGCCGGCCAGGCCCGAGGAGTCGCTGAACACCGCGGTGTAGTCGTTGGTGTGGCGCGGGCCGGTCCGCATCAGCGTCGACCAGATGGTGTAGGTCAACAGCAGCGCGATCACCGCGAACAGGGAGAAGCCGAGGAGCGGCTTGCGGATACTCATCGTCCTCCTTCCGATCGATTCCGGGCACCGGACGGCTGCTGCGCCGACGGCTTGCGCGGCCCCGCCTGCGCGCTGCCGCCGGGCTTGCGGGTGGGCTGGACGCGCGTCGAGTCGACGAGCGGCCCGAGCATCAGGATCTCCGCCGGCGACGGATCACGGCCGAGCATCTTGCGCAGCGTTGCCACATCGGTCCCGGTGGTCACCGATCCAGCCGCCATCCGGCGCATGCTGGGCGGGTAGATCATCAACGGACCCGAACTCGTCGGGCCCGTGCCCGTGCCCGGCCCGACGCAGCCCGGTCCGCGCAACTGGCCGTACTTGCCGCCGTTGTAAACGGGGCAGTTCTGCCGCGTGTAGCGCATGAACGCGCTGAAGCTGACTCCCAGGTTCAGCTGGGCATGGCCGTTGACACCGGTGAACACGGTCTGCGCACGGGCGGCCAGGCGGTTGAGCGCGACGATGGCGTCGGGCAGCGAGCGCGGCTCGAGGACTGCGGCCCCCACCGTCCGGCTCAGGTCGGCCACCAGCGGTTTGGCAGTGTCCCCGTTGGCAGCGAACAATGCCTGCGCCTCATCGGTCACACCCTGAGCCGCCGACAGCAACGCCGTCACGTTGCGCTGGTTCTCGGCGATGGTCGCGGCTGGGACCACACTCTTACCGAGTGCATCGAGCAGTTGCGGCGCCGAGCGCGACAAGCCGACGACGGTCGCGTTGAAGTTGTCGAAACCGGGAGGTGCACCGGCCGGGAACAGCGCATTCAACTGCTCGAAGTATTCGCGCAGCGACTCCGAGAACATGGCGAAGGTGGTGCCACCGCCGCGCATCGCGTCGGCGATCGTGGCCAGGACCGCCGACAGCTGCTCGGGCGGCACTGCCCGCAGGATGTCGCGCAACTGGTTCTGCGCGTCCTGCAGCGCCAAGGTCTGCTGAGTGGTGTCGGCACTGATGTTGGTTCCGGCCACCATCTTCGTCGGCGCAGCCCCCTCCACCGGCGGGATGAGCTCCACCGAGTTCACGCCGAACAGGTTCGACGGGACGGTGCGCGCGGTGACGTTGCCCGGGATGCCGGTCGCCTGCTTCGGGTCGAGGTCGATGTGCACGAGGCGCATCTGACCGTCGTCGGTCGAGGTCACGCCGCTGACCTCACCGACGATATAGCCGTTGTAGCGGACGTCGGCGGCACTGACCAGGCCGTCGCCGACGTCCTTGAGGGTCGCCGTGACCGGGACGGTCTTGTCGAAAGTCCCCGTGTAGCGCAGTGCGAGGAGGGTGAGGAGCACGATGATCCCCACCAGGAACGCCAGTCCGCGGAACGTGTAGCTGGTGAGCGACGGATTGCGCCCGGTGGTGTCGATGAACGGCATGGCCTACCCCGAGATCCTGATTCCGGACGACGTGCCCCAGAACACCAGGGTCATGACGAGGTTCGCGAACACGATGACGATGATGGCCAAGCGGATGGCGTGGCCGGCGGCCACGCCGACGCCCTCGGGGCCGCCGCTCGCGAAGTAGCCGTAGTAGCACTGGATGAACGTCGTGAGCAGGACGAACACGACGACCTTGAGGAACGACAGCACCATGTCCCACGACAGCAGGAATTGCTGGAAGTAAT
>CAZVVS010000133.1:0-12240 GCA_964630585.1 uncultured Gordonia sp. | reverse complement strand
GGCCTCGAGGACCACTTCTGCGGGAAGCTGCTGGGGCTGCCGATGGGCGTCGACGTCTGCTACACCAACCACGCCGAGGCCGACCAGGACGACATGGACGACCTGCTCACACTGCTCGCCGTCGCCGGAGTCGCCTTCGTCATCACCGTTCCCGGTGCCGACGACATCATGCTGGGCTACCAGTCGCTGGCCTACCACGACGCGCTCTACGTCCGGCGAGCGCTGGGGCTGCGGCCCGCACCGGAGTTCGACGCCTGGCTGGCGGCCCAGGGCATGCTCGACGACTCCGGGGGTCTGCGCGACATCACCGTCGACGCCTCGCCGCTACGGGCGCTGGCCGCGGCCGGCCAGCCCGGGGTGTCGCCGTGAACACGCCCGAGCCGTCCCCGCTGTGGGACGAGATGCGCACGACCACCCAGGCCCGCATCGGCCTGGGCCGTGCGGGTGATGCCTTGACCACGACCCGGCTCCTCGAGTTCTCGACCGCGCACGCCGCGGCCCGCGACGCCGTGCACCAACCTCTCGACGTGGCGGGTCTGGCAGCTGCGGTGCGGGAGCTGGGGCTCGGCGAGCCGGTGACGATGGCCTCGCTGGCCGTCGACCGCGCCCAGTATTTGCGCCGACCCGACCTAGGGCGACAGCCGGCGGACCTGAGCGGACTGGTGCGCACGGATGCCGACCTGGCGATCGTGCTCGCCGATGGTTTGTCCTCGCGCGCGCTGGCCGATCACGGCGCACCGCTGTTGGCCGCGATCAGTGAGACCCTGCCCGCTGACGTCGTCGTCGCGCCGCCGGTCATCGCGACGCAGGCGCGCGTGGCGCTGGGCGACCACGTCGCATACGCATTGGGCACATCGACGGTGCTGGTCCTGATCGGTGAGCGCCCCGGCCTGTCGGTCGCCGACAGCGTCGGGATCTACCTGACCCACCGCGCCGATGCCGACGACTTCGCCGCCGGTTTGTCCGACGCCGATCGCAACTGCATCTCCAACATCCACCCGCCCGAGGGACTCGGTTACGCGGCCGCGGCCGCCGTCGTCGCCGGGTTGGTGACGGGAGCGCGCCGGTTGGGCCGCTCCGGGGTCGATCTCAAGGACACCTCGCGGGCCGCGGTGGCCGCACCGGTCGTCGACGCCCTAGAGTGATCCGCCGTCGATTGGGCTTCAGACCACCGGGCTCAGGACGAGCATCGGGATGACCCGGTCGGTGTTCCGCTGGTACTCGGCGTAGGGCGGGTAGGCAGCGACCGCGCGCTCCCACCACGCGGCGCGCTGCGCCGGGTCGGTGATCTCATGCGCGGTGTACTCGCCGACGACGGTCTCGTCGCGCAGCTGGACTGCCGGGTCGGCCTTGAGGTTGTGATACCACAGCGGGTTCTCCGGAGCACCGCCCTTGGAGGCGACGGCAAGGTACTCGCCGCCGTGCTCGACCCGCATCAGCGGCACCTTGCGGATCTTCCCGGTCTTGGCCCCGCGCATCGTCAGGAGGACCACCGGCATGCCGGTATCTGCCAGGGTCGTACCCGCGGTGCCGCCGGAGGCCTCGTAGGCCTCCACCTGCTCGCGCACCCAACCGCTGGGGCTGGGGCCGTACTCGTCGTCGCTGATTAGATCGTTGGCCATACACCGATCAACGGGACAGGGGAATCCGGTATTCCCCCGATTGCTTCAGGAGGCCGGCGCGACCGGTCCGTCTGTCGCGCTCGGCGCGAGGGCCGCCCATTCGTCGAGCAGGCTGGAGTCGGTGTCGCGGATCATCGTGCGCAGGCGTTCGGTGATGGCACTGATCTCCGGGTTGTCGAGCAGCGCCTGGGGTAGGCCGCTGCGCAGCGCCCGATAGCAGTCCGACAAGTAGCGCAACACGACGCCCTCGCTGCGGGCCAGGCCGTGGCGGGAGATCAACTCGTTGAACGTCATGTCCAGTTCGAGGACCTCCCGCAGCACCGATTTCGGCGACGGCGGTGTCGAGGCCACCCACGGATGCCCGCGGCGGTAGATCGCGAACGCCTCGTCGACGAGTTCACGCAGGGGCTGGGGCCAGGTGATCTCCTCCAGCCTTGCCATCCGCTCCTCGTACTCCATGCCCGAGGCCTTGAACTCAGCCATCGCGGTGTCGCGGGCGGCCTTGCGCTGGGCGACCAGGACCGGTCGGGGGTCGTCGAGGGTCGCCTCGATGATCGAGACGACGTCGAGCACGTAGTCCGAGGACTTCTCGTCGAGCAGGTCGAACGCCGCGAGCGCGAAAGCCGACAGGGGATTGGTGAGCGCGAAGTTCGCCGGCACGTCGACCGAGAGCGCGATGCCCTTGCCGTCGGCGTCGGGCCGGGGCAGCTTCACCACGATGCCCGTGTCGAGCAGGTCGCGGTAGAGCGCGATCGTGTGGCGCGCATGGCCCAGTTGGCGCCCGCGCGGCTCGTGGTTGTCCTCGATGAGGTGGCGCAGCGCGGCGAAGCAGTCGCCGGGACGCGAGAGCACCTCCATCAGCATCGCCGTCGTCATGCGGAAATGCGATCGCAGCGCCTCGTCGTCGGCGGTGGTCAGCGCCTCGAAGGTCTTCTCGCCCCAGGAGACGAAGCCCTCCGGCGGGCGGCGGCGCACGATCTTGCGCAGCTTCTTCGGATCGTCGCCGGCTTTGGCGACAGCGCGGGCGTTCTCGACGTCGTGCTCGGGTGCTTGCGCTACGACGTAGCCGACGGTGTCGAATCCGGCGCGCCCGGCCCGCCCGGCGATCTGGTGGAACTCACGCGCCCGCAGGCGTCGGACCCGACGCCCGTCGTACTTGCTCAACGACGCGAACAGCACCGTTCGGATGGGCACGTTGATACCGACACCGAGAGTGTCGGTGCCGGCGATGACCCGCAGTAGGCCTTGCTGGGCGAGCTGCTCGACGAGGCGGCGGTACCGGGGGAGCATCCCGGCGTGGTGGACGCCGATCCCGGCGCGCAGCAGTTTGGACAGCGTCTTGCCGAAGCCGGTGCCGAAGCGGAAGTCGCCGATAGCGTCGGCGAGCGCCTCCTTGGCCGCCTTGTCGGTGATCTTGGCGCTCAGCAGGGCCTGCGCCCGTTCAACGGCGGCGGCCTGGGTGAAGTGGACGACGTAGACCGGTGCCTTGCCGTCGGCGACGAGGTTCTCGATCGTCTCGTGGATCGGGGTGAGGGTGTACGCGAACTCCAGGGGTACCGGCCGCTGGGCGTCGGTAACCGCAGCGACGTCGCGCCCGGTGCGCCGGCTCAGGTCGTCGATGAAGAATCCGACGTCGCCCAGGGTCGCCGACATGAGCAGGAAGTGCGTGGAAGGCAGTTCGATCAGCGGTACCTGCCACGCCCACCCGCGGTCGGGGTCGCCGTAGTAGTGGAATTCGTCGGCGACGAGGAGGCCGATGTCGCTGTCGGCGCCGTCGCGCAGCGCAATGTTGGCGACCACCTCCGCGGTGGCGCACATGATCGGCGCCTCGGGGTTGACCGTCGCGTCGCCGGTGGCCAGGCCCACCTGGTCGGCCCCGAAGACTTCGCACAGCGCGAAGAACTTCTCGCTGACCAGCGCTTTGATGGGCGCGGTGTAGTAGGCGCGCTCGCCGCGGGCGCGGGCGAAGGCGATTGCCCCGGTGGCGACCAACGACTTGCCGGAGCCGGTCGGGGTCGCCAGGATCACATGGTTGCCCGAGGCGAGTTCGAGCAGCGCCTCGGCCTGGTGCGGGTACAGCGCAACGCCGCTAGCGGCGGCCCACGCCTCGAACTCGTCGTAGGCCAGCGCGGGGTCGGCACAGACCCCCAAAGCGGAGTCAGTGCCGACGGGTCCGCTCACGCGGGCGACGGACCGTCGTTGTCCGGTTCGCCGTCCCCCTCAGCCGCACGGGCCTGCTCGGCGAGGTAGCGCTGGAACTCGTCGCCGATTTCGTCGGCGCTGGGCAGCGGCTCGTCGGCGGCCAGCAGGGAGACCTGCTCCTGCGCGGCCTCGGTGTACGCGTCGTACTGGGTCTCCAGCGCGGCCACCACCGAAGCGACCTCGGAGTTGTTGGCCAACTCGTTGTCGATCTGCACGCGCAGCGTGTCGGCGGCACTGTCGAGCGCCTTGAGCGGCAGATCCAGGTTGGTCAGTGACGCGAGGCTCGACAGCAGGCGCGACGCCGCTGCCGGGTAGGTGGATTGCGCCAGGTAGTGGGGCACGTGCACGGAGATCCCCGACGTCCGGTAACCGTGCTCGGACAGGCGCAGTTCCAGCATCATCGACGCGCTGGCGGGCAGCTTCATCGGCGATCCCCACCGCGGCAGGTCGCCGAGGAACTCCACGTCGCTGCCATGCGCGGTGATCGTCGACGGCCTGGTGTGCGGGACCGCCATCGGGATGGCGTTGAGGCCGACGACGTCGCTGACGCCGAAGTGGTCGGACAGGCCGCGGACGGCCGCGGTGAACTGCTCCCACCGCAGGTCCGGCTCGGCGCCGGAGAGCAGCAGGAAAGGCTGACCCGCGTTGTCGCGGATCGCGTGCACCGTCAGTGACGGCATCTCGATGCCGGTGAAGGCCTGTCCGGAGAAGTCCATCACAGGGCGGCGCGACCGGTAGTCGATCAGTTCGTCGGCGCGGAAGGTGGCGACGAGCTCGGATTCGAGGCTGTCGCGCAGATGGCGGGCGGCGAGCGTGACGGCGTTGCCCGCGTCGGCGAAGCCGTCGAGGGCGTGCACCAGCACAGGTCCGTTGCCGGAGTCCTTGGACACGCTCGGGGCCGGGAACTCCAGCTCGTACAGAGCGCTGGAGTCGCCGGGCCGGCTGTGCTCGGCTGGCTGGGAAGCCTTGCGTCCTCCTAATGAGTGTGTGAGTCGATTGTCCCAGACGTAGGCCCGGGACGGCTAACGGAATCAACGCCCAGCGGTGCGCTGGCATTCCCGAACGGTGGGTGGCAGAGTGAAGAATGTGATTGATGTGGTTCTTGAGGCTCGACGGGTGTGGCGCGCCGCCGGCGTCGGCGTCGTCGTCCTCGCGACTGGTGTGGCGACCGCAGCCTGCGCGGTCGACGGTGAGCCGCGCGATTCGTTGGTCCACCGCAGCGTTGCGGCTGCGGCGTTTCCGGTGGCACCGGGCACCGAGGTTCTCCGCGTTCCGCCGGCCCAACTGTCCGCGATCGTCGGTGATGTCTCCGGGATGCCCGTGGGCGCCCACATCGATCCGTCCCACTGTGCGCCCCAGGCGATCTCGGCGCAGCCGGCCGACACCGTCGTGGAGACCGGATTCGGTCCTTCCGGAGCCGGCGGAGACCCGCCCGCGGCCTATTCGACGGTGATCACCCGTACCGGCAAGCGGTTGTCCGACGTGACGGCGACGGTGTCCCGGTGCCCGGCCTACCAGCGGTCGTCGGGCCTGCCGGTGACCGTCGTCCAGCACCCCGTCGAGCTCGCGCCGCAGGTGGGCGGTGCCGACGCCGCCGGCTACGCCCGGACCGAGACTGTCGAGGGCGCGCCGCCGGTCACGACCACCCTGTTGATGGCCCAGCGCGGGAACGTCCGCGTGTACGCCACACGGCGGGCGGTGGGGCCTCCGGAATCGGTGCAGCAGGCCGATCCTGCGCTGGTCAGGCTGTTGCAGGCCGCCGTGCAGGCGGGGCTGCGCTAGCCCTGGGGACCGCGCGATCGCCCGGCGCCGTGGAACCGGGGCCGGTCGGGCTGCGTCTCATCAGGCATGACGAACATCATGCCGACCGTAGCCCTGGACACCACTAACCTGCTGACCGCGATCCCCGGTCTACTCGGGTTCCTACCCGAGCAATCGCTGGTGGTACTCGCATTCGACGAGGATTCGTCGATCGCGGTGACCGCCCGCCACGACCTGCTCCTCGACGCCGACGGCGAGCCGACCGCGGACATGTGGGAGACGATGGCGTCGATCGGGCTGGTGTGTGAGCGCGATGGTGCGCTGGCGACGGTCGGCGTCGTCGTCGACGACCGGTACGGACTGCCGTCTCCGGTGTACCGCCGGGTCCTCGCCGATCTCGACGACGCCCTCATCGCGGCCGGGGTCCCCGGCGGTGTGCGTGCGGGATTCGTGGTCGAGCGGTTCGCCGCCGGCATGCCCTGGTACACCGCGCTGTGGGCGATGGCGGGCCGCGGCCCGACCGGGGCCGACCCCGACGTGCCCGGGTCGCTCGGCCTTGCCGATGGCGGTTTCGGGTGCGGCCTGCTCGCTGACCCGCAGTCGTCGCCGGTGGCGTTGGAGCGGTCGTTGCGGACCGGTCGGGTCGTGATGGCCAGCCGCAGCGAGATGTACGCGTGCCTGGCCACCACCGAGCACTGCGTCGATGGCGCCTGCGGGGGCCGGCCCCGCCGGATTCGTCCCACGACGACGGCCGCGGGCCGCGCCAAGCTGTTGCGGGCCGCGCTGAAGCTCCTGACCGGGCCGGCCGTACCGGAGATGACCTGCGCGAATGTCGTGCTGCTCAGCCGTGCGGTGCGCAACCTCGGTGTGCGCGACGCACTGCTGGTGCTCGGTGGCGGCGAACACCGATGGGTCGCGGAGTCGGTGTGGCGCGATCTGACCCGGCGCACGACGGGGGAGCTGCGTGCCAGCGCGGCGACGATGCTGGCGCATCTGTACTACTTGGGTGGTGAGGGCGCCTATACCGGCGTCGCGCTCGACGTGGCGCTGCAGGCGTGCCCCGACTGGCGCCTGGCCGGCCTGTTGGACACCGCGCTGACGGGCGGTGTCCACCCGTCGATGCTGTGGGAGGTCCTGGGGGAGTCGTACTCCGTGGCGGCCGGTCTCGGCGTCACACTGCCGTCGGCGTCGTCACGGCTGTGGTCGTAACCCGCTGATCAGGCGGTTTCGACGAAGATCGAGTGCGCCATCTCCTCGGACAGCTCAAGGCCGTCGTGGCCTGGCGTCGAGACGACGAAGCTCCGGTCCTTGCGGGTCACGGTCACGCGCGCATTCGGCACGATGCCCACCTCGCGCAGCGTGACGATCAGATCCTGGTCGGACTGGGCGTGCTCGGAGAGCCGTCGGATGACGACGGCCTGCGAGTCCGCACCCGCAAGTTCGGCCATGCGCACCGCGTGGTCGTTGATCGGTTGTGCCGGTGCCCCGAGCAGTTCCAGGCCGGGAATCGGGTTGCCGTAGGGCGAGGTCGTGGGGTTGCCGAGGACGGCGAGGATCCGGCGCTCGACGTTCTCGCTCATCACGTGCTCCCAGCGGCACGCCTCATCGTGCACCTCATCCCAGGGGAGTCCGATGACGTCGACCAGCAGTCGCTCGGCCAACCGGTGCTTGCGCATGACCGCGACCGCGAGGTCCCGGCCCTTCTGGGTCAGCTCGAGGTGGCGGTCGCCGGCGACGCGCACCAGGCCGTCGCGCTCCATCCGCGCAACGGTCTGGGAGACGGTCGGCCCGCTCTGCTCCAACCGTTCGGCGATTCGCGCGCGCAACGGCACGATGCCCTCTTCTTCGAGGTCGTAGATCGTGCGCAGATACATCTCAGTGGTATCGACAAGATCGTTCACTGCAATCCCACGCCCTTTCGTCGTCCGCCACCCTACC
This sequence comes from uncultured Gordonia sp., assembly GCA_964630585.1. GTDB lineage: Bacteria > Actinomycetota > Actinomycetes > Mycobacteriales > Mycobacteriaceae > Gordonia. Next base: position 4,717 of record CAZVVS010000133.1, on the reverse strand, counting down.
CCGAAACCACAACCCGTCCGCCACAAGACGCGCTCGGGTTAGCCTGATCACTGTGCCGGATACAGCAGCGGGAGCGGTGATTTGGAGCGACGGGTACGAAGCCTATCGCTGGGCGCGAGAGCATCCGATGAACCCGGTCCGGCTGGCGCTGACGATGAGTCTTGCGAAATCGCTCGGGGTCCTCGACGACGTCGACCCGTTGGAGCCGCTCGACATCGATGACACCGCCCTCACCAGGGTGCACAGCCAGCACTACATCGACGCGGTGCGGGCGGTCGGCGGGCCCGACGGTGCGCGGAACCAGGCGCTGTTCGAACAGATCTACGGTCTCGGCGACATGGACAACCCGATTTTCCCGGGCATGCACGAGGCCGCCCGCACGCTCGTCGGCGGATCGATCGCCGCGGCGAAGGCGATCGCGTCGGGCCGGGTGCGCCGCGCGGTGAACATCGGTGGCGGCATGCATCATGCGATGGCCTCGCGCGCCGCGGGCTTCTGCATCTACAACGACTGTGCGATTGCGATCGACTGGCTCCTCGAGCACGGCTACGACCGGATCGCCTACATCGACATCGATGCCCACCACGGTGATGGTGTTGAGAAGGCGTTCGCCGACGACCCGCGGGTGTTGACGGTCTCGTTGCACCAGCACCCGGCGACCCTGTGGCCGGGCACCGGATGGCCCACTGAGATCGGCGCCCAGGCCGCCGCCGGATCGGCCGCCAACATCGCCCTCATGCCGGGGATCGTCGACTCCCTGTGGTTGCGTGCATTCCACGGGGTCGTGCCGTCGCTGATCGCCGAGTTCAAACCGCAGATCATCGTCAGCCAGTGTGGGGCCGACAGCCACGCCGCCGATCCGCTGACCGACCTCGCCCTGAGTGTCGAGGGCCAGCGAGCGGCGATCCTCGCCATGCGCGACCTCGCCGACAAGTACTGCGAGGGCCGATGGCTGGCCGTCGGGGGCGGTGGTTACGGCGTGGTCAACGTCGTGCCCAGGATCTGGACCCACTTGATCGCCGCGGCGCTCGGACGCGACCTCGACCCAGCAACGCGCATCCCCGACGAGTGGATGGCGTCGGCACGGGACTTGGCCGGCACCGTCGACCCGGCCTATGCCGCCGACCCGGTCGGTTTCATGGGCGACGGTGGCACCGCCGAGTTCGATCCCTGGGCCGGCGACGCCGGTGTGGCACCGCCGCCGGGAATCGACGAACGGGCCTTCCGGCAGACCGACCGGACCATCCTTGCCACCCGCCGCGCAGTGTTCCCGCTGCACGGCCTCGACCCGGAGGACCCGCGTGACTGAGCCGCCGAGCACGTCGGTGACCGACGCCGACCAACCCGATAAGACTGAGCCGGCCACCGCCGCGCCGGGTGCCCCGGCCGTGCCGGGTCGTGCCCGGTGGGAGTACCCGCCCGAGTGGGCCGCCGACGTGCTGGCCTCCGACGGCGGTGTGGTGCACATCCGGCCGATCGTCCCCGACGATGCCGACGACGTCGTCGAATTCCACTCGCGGCTGTCCGAACGCACGCGGTACATGCGGTACTTCGGTCCGACGCCGACGCTGCCGCCACGCGAGGTGGCCCGGATGACCACCGTCGACTACCACGACCGCGTCGCGCTGGTCGCCCTGCTGGGCGGGAAGATCATCGCGATCGGCGTCTACGAGGGCCTCGCCGACTCGCTGAAGCCCGAATCGGCCGAGGTCGCCTTCGTCGTCGACGACGCCCACCAGGGCCGCGGGCTCGGCCCGATCCTGCTCGAGCACCTCGCCGGTGCCGCCGCAGAGAACGGGTTCACCCGTTTCGAGGCCGAGGTGTTGGCCGAGAACACCAACATGGTGACCGTCTTCCGCACCGCCGGGTACCAGCTGAGCCGAAGCTTCGACGGGTCCAACGTGCACGTGGAGTTCCTCATCGACCCGACCGAGGCGCTCTTGTCGGTCCGTAACAGCCGCGAGCGCGCGTCGGAGGCGCGCAGCGTCGCCAATCTGCTGCGGCCCGGCTCGGTCGCGGTGATCGGTGCGTCGGCCGACCGGCGCAAGGTCGGCAACGTGCTGCTCGCCAACATCATCTCCGCCGGCTTCACCGGTCCGGTGTACCCGGTCAACGGGCCGGGACACCGGGCCACCGACGGCGAGGCCGAAGACGATGCGGAGACTGCCGCAGCGGGCACCGCGCACGCCCCGTCGGTGCTGGGGATACGCGCGTATCCGACCGTCCGCGACATCCCCGACCCAGTCGACCTCGCCGTGGTCGCAGTACGTGCGGCCATGATCGACGAGGTCCTCGACGACTGTCTCGCCAAGGGCGTCAAGACGCTCGTCGTCGTCTCCGCGGGTTTCGCCGAGACCGGCGAGGCCGGGGTGGAGAGCCAGCGCCGGCTGGCCTCGGCGGTCCGCGAGCACGGGATGCGCTTGGTCGGCCCCAACGCCTTGGGCGTGGTGAACAACGATCCGACGATCAGCCTCAACGCGACCCTCGCACCGCGGATCCCCGAGCCCGGCCGGGTCGGGTTCTTCTGCCAGTCGGGAACGCTCGGGATCGCCATCCTCGATACCGCCGCGCGGCGCCACCTGGGCCTGTCCACCTTCGTCTCCGCGGGCAACCGGGCCGACGTGTCGGGCAACGACGTGCTGCAGTACTGGGATACCGACGATTCGACCGAGGTCGTCCTGCTGTATCTGGAGAGCTTCGGCAACCCGCGGAAGTTCTCCCGGATCGCGCGCCGCGTTTCGCGGTCCAAGCCGATCGTCGCGGTGAAGTCGCAGGCGACCGGGGAGGAACGGATTTCGCAAATGGTGCTGGAGCAGGCCGGCGTCGTGCGCGTTGCGACGATCTCCGAACTGTTCGATGCCGCCTCACTATTCGCCTACCAGCCGTTGCCGGCCGGTCCGCGCACGGTGATCGTCGGGAACTCGTCGGCGCTGGGCGCACTCGCGTCGGCGGTCGGCGCCGACTTGGGCCTTCAGATCGTCGACAGCGTCGACGTGGGGCCCGCGGCGACGGCGCAGGAGTTCAGCGCCGCGGTCGCCGTAGCGACTGAGCGAGACGACTGCGATGCCGTCATCGCCGTGTTCGTCCCGCCGGTGGCAGTGGAGGCCGAGGAGTACGGCGCCGCACTCTTGGCTGCGACCGAGGCATCGACGAAGACCGTCGTGTCGACCTTCCTCGGCGACGAAGGTGTGCTGCCGGGATTGTCGGTGACCGGTCCCGACGGTGCGCTGGCCCGCGGGTCCATCCCGAGTTACCGCAGCCCCGAGCGCGCGGCGACGGCACTTGCGCACGCATGGCACTACCAGGCGTGGCGCCTGCGGCCCGAGTCGGCGACGACACGGCCCGAGGGCACCGATCCCGAAGCGGTGCGCGCGCAGATCCGCGAGTTGCTCGCCGAGAACGACAACCAGGTCGTGGCACTGAGCCCCGCCCTGTCGGCGGAGCTCCTCGCGCGCTACGGGATCGAGGTCGTCCCGTTCACCCCGGTCCACACCATTCACGAAGCTTCCTCAGCGGCGCGCGAGATCGGATTCCCGGTCGTGGTCAAGGCCAGCTCGCCGGAGTGGCGCGGACGGCCCGATCGCGAGGGAGCCCGCCTGGACCTGCCCGACGCGACGGCGGTCGTGACGGCGTACGCCGAGTTGACCGAGTTGACCGGCGACGAGGTGCTGCATGTGCAGCGGATGGCGCCCAAGGGCGTGGCCACCATGATCCGGGCCTTCAACCACCCGAAGTTCGGCGCCGTCGCGTCCTTCGGCCTCGCCGGGCACACATTCGAACTCCTCGACGATGCCGCCTACCGTGCACTACCGCTGACCGACGATGACGCGCGTGACCTCGTGGCCGCTCCGCGGTCGGCGGCGCTGCTCACCGGCTACCACGGCCAGCCCCTCGTCGACACCGATTCGCTCGCCGAGCTCCTCATGCGGGTGTCGTTCCTCGTCGACGACATCCCCGAGGTACGCGAGGTCCTGTTCGACCAGGTTCTCGCCGCACCGGACTGCGCGTCCGTCGTCGACGCCCGGATGACGATCGGCCCGGTGTCCAAGCGGATGGACACCGGACCGCGTCGTCTCGGTGATTCGGTTCTCGGCGAGGGTGAGGAAGAGGCGTGACGCCTGGGCCGGCTAGCCGGCGTAGGCGCGCAGGCGCTCGGCGCGGTCACCCGCGCGGAGCTTGACCATCACCTCGCGCTCGATCTGGCGGACCCGCTCGCGGGACAGGCCGAATGCGCGCCCGATCTGGTCGAGTGTGCGCGGCTGACCGTCGTCGAGGCCGAAGCGCATCCGGATCACCTGCTGCTCGCGGTCGTCGAGGGTCGCGAGGACGCTGCGGATGTCGGAGTGCAGCAGGCCCGCGATGACGACGTTCTCCGCCGAGGTGGCCTCGGTGTCCTCGATGAAGTCGCCCAGCGGCGCCTCCTCGTCAGAACCGACCGGCATGTCGAGGCTGACCGGATCGCGGCTGTGGTCGAGCAGGTCGGCGATCTTCTCCGCCGGGATGCCCGCCTCGGCGGCCAGCTCGTCGTCGGTGGCCTCGCGCCCGAGCTGCTGGTGCAGCTCGCGCTTGATGCGGGCGAGCTTGTTGACCTGCTCTACCAGGTGCACGGGCAGGCGAATGGTGCGGCTTTGATCGGCCATGCCGCGCGTGATGGCCTGGCGGATCCACCACGTGGCGTATGTCGAGAATTTGAAGCCCTTGGCGTAGTCGAACTTCT
>CAZVVS010000132.1:0-12318 GCA_964630585.1 uncultured Gordonia sp. | reverse complement strand
AACCGCATCACCCTCGCCGGCAGCGTCGCCGATGTGGCGACGGCCGATCGCGTGGTCGCCGAACTCCTCGACGTGGTGGGCCGCGGCACGCCCCTGACGCCCGACACCGTGCGGCGCTCGGTCGCGATGCTCGCCGACCCGACCGCGGAGTCGCCGGCGCAGGTGCTGAGTCTGGACATCATCTCCCGGCGTGGCAAGACGATCCGACCCAAGACGCTGAACCAGAAGCGCTACGTCGACGCGATCGACGCGAACACCATCGTGTTCGGGCTGGGACCGGCCGGCACCGGCAAGACCTACCTGGCGATGGCCAAGGCGGTCGCGGCGTTGCAGGCCAAGGAGGTCACCCGCATCATCTTGACGCGGCCGGCCGTGGAGGCGGGCGAGCGATTGGGCTTCCTGCCGGGCACACTCAGCGAGAAGATCGACCCTTATCTGCGGCCGCTCTACGACGCGCTGCACGACATGATGGACCCCGAGGCGATCCCCAAGCTGCTGGCGGCCGGAGTGATCGAAGTCGCCCCACTGGCATTCATGCGAGGCCGCTCCCTGAACGACTCGTTCATCATTCTCGACGAGGCCCAGAACACGACTGGCGAACAGATGAAGATGTTCCTCACGCGTCTCGGGTTCGGGTCGAAGATCGTTGTCACCGGCGATACCAGTCAGATCGACCTGCCCGGCGGTGCGGAGAGCGGCCTACACGCGGCCACCCGCATCCTCGAGGGTATCGACGACATCCACTTCTCCCGTCTGACCAGCGCCGATGTGGTCCGTCATCGCCTGGTCGCGAACATCGTCGACGCGTACGACCGCGACGAGAACAGCGGTGGCGGCACCCGGGCCCAGCGTCGGTCCGGGGGACGGGAGCGGCGGTGAGCATCGAGCTGGCCAACGAGTCGGGCATCGACGTCCCGGTCGACCTCGTCCTCGATGCGGCGCGGTTCGCCATCGATCGGATGGACGTGCACCCGGGTGCGGAACTGTCGGTGATCTGCGTCGACCTGGACACGATGGCCGACCTGCACATGCGGTGGATGGACCTGCCCGGCCCCACCGACGTGATGAGCTTCCCGATGGACGAGCTCACGCCCGGATCACGCCAATCCGGTGATGAGCCTGGCCCGGCCACGCTCGGTGACATCGTGCTGTGCCCGGAGTTCGCGAAGACGCAGGCCAAGCAGGCGCGGCATTCGTTCGACCATGAACTGGCGGTACTCACGGTGCACGGTGTGCTGCACCTCCTGGGCTACGACCACGCCGAGCCGGAGGAGGAGCGCGAGATGTTCGGCCTCCAGGCCGCGATCCTCGACGAGTGGTACTCCGACCGTCGGCTGCGCGACCGGTCGACGCGGCAGTCGCGGCGCGACGAGGACCTGTTGCGCAAGACTGGGCTGCTTGAACCGGACGGGGACTGAGCGCGGTGCCGTCTGAAGTCGTCTTCCTGCTGGTGGCGGCCGCGCTGACACCCGTGGGCGGGGTGTTCGCCGCGATCGACGAAGCGCTCACCACCGCGTCGCAGGCCCGTGTCGCCGACCTCGTCAGCCAGGGACGCGGAGGCGCCCGCCGACTGGAAGCAGTGCTGGAGCAGCGCCCCACCTATGTGGCACTAGTCGTCGTCGTCCGGGTCATCTGCGAGACCGCGGCAACGGCGTTCGCCGCCGTCGCGCTGGTCAGCCTCTGGGGCAGCGGGTGGGGCCTGCTCGCCGCCATCGGGCTGATGACGGTGGTCTCCTTCGTCGCGGTCGGCGTCGGGCCGCGCACCCTCGGCCGCCAGCACGCCTACACGATCGGCATTGTGAGCGCGCCCATCCTGCAGGCGATCGGCATCCTGCTGAAGCCGCTGACACGACTACTCATCCTCATCGGCAACGCCGTCACCCCGGGCAAGGGCTTCCGCAACGGCCCATTCGCCACCGAGATCGAACTGCGCGAGGTCGTCGACATGGCGACCGAACGTGGCGTGGTGGAAGACGACGAGCGCCGCATGATCCAGTCGGTCATCGACTTGGCCGACACCCACGTGCGCGAGATCATGGTGCCGCGCCCGGAGATGGTGTGGATCGAGCAGGACAAGAACGCTGCGCAGGCCGCCAGCCTCGCGATCCGCTCCGGTCATTCGCGCTTGCCGGTGATCGGGGAGAACCCCGACGACATTCGGGGCGTCGTCTACCTCAAGGACGTGACCAGCCGCGCCATCGCCGGGCTCGCCGCCTCGGTAGACGTCGCCGACGTGATGCGTCCGGCCCAGTTCATCCCCGATTCCAAAACCCTCGACCGTGTGCTGGCCGACATGCAGCGCACCCGCAACCACATGGCGATGCTCGTCGACGAATACGGCGGTATTGCCGGACTGGTGACGATCGAGGACGTACTGGAGGAGATCGTCGGGGAGATCGCTGACGAATACGACCGCGACGAGGTCGCCCCGGTCACCGAGCTCGATGACGGTGGGTACCGAGTGTCGTCGCGACTGCCCGTCGAGGATCTCGGCGAGCTTTTCGACATCGACATCGACGACGACGTGGAAACCGTCGGCGGCTTGGTCGGCCTGGAGCTGGGCCGTGTCCCTTTGCCCGGCGCGCAGGTACAGTGCCACGGCCTGAACCTCGTCGCCGAGGGCGGGCCCAATCGGCAGGGGCGCCAGCGGATCACTTCGGTCGTGGTGACGCGCATCGAGACCGAGGACTCCGGCGACGAGCCGACCGCCGAACGGCATGACAGGCATGACAGGCATGAGAGACCCGAGAGGAAACGGGGGATCGACAATGGCGCTGCTTGAAGCCGACGACGCAAAGCTGGTGACACTGGCGCGCGGGGCGATGGGACGCGCTCAGGCGGGTTCGGGGGCCGCGGTGCGCGACCTGGACGGGCGCACCTATGCCGGGGCCCCGGTCGGGCTGGCGTCCCTGACGCTCAGCGCGCTGCAGGTCGCGGTCGCGACGGCCCTGTCCAGCGGTGCGACGAGCTTCGAGGCGGCCGTCCTGGTCGCTGGTCCCGACGACGACGAGGGGCTGGCGGTGCTGGCAGAGGTTGCGCCGTCGGCACTGGTCATCCGGACCGATCGCCGTGGGGAGCCCGTCGATGACTGACGCAGAGGCGCAGTTCCGCTCCGGCTTCGTGTGCTTCGTCGGCCGGCCCAACACCGGGAAGTCGACGCTGACCAACGCGCTGGTCGGTGAGAAGATCGCCATCACGTCGAACCGCCCGCAGACCACGCGACACACGATCCGCGGCATCGTGAACCGTCCCGACGCGCAGCTGATCCTCGTCGATACCCCCGGCCTGCACCGCCCGCGCACCCTGTTGGGGCAACGTCTCAACGACCTGGTGCGCGACACCTACTCCGAAGTCGACGTCATCTGCGTGTGCATCCCTGCGGATGAGGCGATCGGTCCGGGAGACCGCTGGATCGTCGAGCAGGTGCGGACGATGGCGCCGAAGACGACCGTCGTCGGGGTCGTCACGAAGATCGACCGTGTCACGCCCGACAAGGTGGCCCAGCAGTTGCTCGCACTGTCTCAGGTCCTCGGACCCGAGTGCGACGTCGTGCCGGTGTCGGCGAAGAAGGGCGAGCAACTCGACGTGCTCGCCGACCTGCTGGTGTCCCTGGTGGAGCCGGGTCCGGCGTTCTACCCCGACGGTGAGCTCACCGACGAGCCCGAGCAGGTCCTCATGGCCGAGTTCATCCGGGAGGCAGCGCTGGAAGGGGTGCGCGACGAATTGCCGCACTCGTTGGCGGTCGTCATCGACGAGGTGATCCCGCGCGAGGGCTCCGATCCGCCGATGATCGACGTCTACGCGATCGTCTACGTGGAGCGCGACAGCCAGAAGGGCATCATCATCGGGCACCGCGGGTCCCGACTCAAAGCGATCGGCACACAGTCCCGCGGGCAGATCGAGCGACTTCTCGGGTGCCGGGTGTATCTGGACTTGCGCGTGAAGGTCGCCAAAGACTGGCAGCGCGATCCCAAGCAGCTGAGGCGGATGGGGTTCTAAGGTTCACCGTATGACGGCGGGGATCGAATCAGACTCAAGAAACGACGAGCAGGCACGAGAGGCCATTGGTGACGTCGTCGGAAATCCGCGGTTCTGGATTGCCCCGGTCGCGGTGGTCTTGGCGCTGATGAGCCTGATGGCCGCGGTGTACCTCGGAGCGGTCGTCGACACGCGGGAGAACCTGCACGACTTCCCGGTGGCGCTGGTGAACGAGGACGCCGGTGGTGCGGTGGCGCCGGGGCAGCCGCAGATGAATCTGGGCAATCAGGTCACCGCGCAACTGGTGCCGACGACGGCGAAGCAGGGCATCGTGCTCACACCCATGAGCCGCGCCGATGCCATGCACAAGCTGAACACCGGCAAGGTCTACGGCGTCGTAGCGATGGATCCCAACTTCACGAACCTCCTGTTGGGCCTGGCCCGCTCGGCGGTCCTGCCGAACCCGCCGGCCAAGCCCGCGATCAACGTCTTCATCAACCGCGGATCGGGCACGTTCGCGTCGTCGATCACGACGACCATGGCGGACACGATGCAGGAGCAGGTCAACAAACAGGCCGGTCCGATGCTTCTCCAGAAGGTGCTGGACGAACTCGGCCCGAACCCCAAGTTGCCCGGCGCGACCCAGTTGGCCCTGTCGAACCCGATCAACGTCGTCATCTCAGAGCCACAGCCGCTGCCCCCCGGCGCGGCCAACGGACTGAGCGCGTTCTACTTCACCCTGCTGCTGGTTCTAGCCGGGTTCACCGGGGTCATGGTCGTGTCGGTGATCGTCGATGGCCAACTCGGCCAATTGCCCATCGAGTTCGGTCCGCTCTTCCTGCTGCGCAAACGGCTGGCCGTCTCGCGGTGGGGCACGCTTGCCGCGAAGTGGGCAATCATGCTGATCATCGCTGCCGTGCAAGCCGGACTGTTCCTGGCGGTGTGCGGGCTGGTCGGGACATCTCTGCCGAACGCCTTTGTGCTGTGGGCGTTCTCGGTGCTGGCCATCTTCGCGGTCGGGGTGAGTGCAGGTGCCGTGATGGCGGTGTTCGGCAATCCCGGGCTGCTGATCAATCTGGTGTTCTTCGTCATCCTCGGTCTCCCGTCGTCGGGGGGAACGGTCCCGTTGGAGGCCAGTCCCAAGCTGTTCACCTGGATCGCCGCCGTGGAGCCGATGCACCTCATCTATTACGGCGTCCGCTCGATCCTGTACTTCGACGCCGACCCCGCGTCGGGCCTGATGCGTTCGGTGGGCATGTGCGTGGTCGGCTTGGTGATCGGGGCGGTGCTGGGTGTCGTCGGCACCAAGTACTACGACGCCAAGGGCTGGTTCCGCCGCCCCAACGCGCTGGTGGTGCCGCCGCGGCTGGCGAAACTGGTCGACTCCGAAGCCGATTCCGCGGTCGATGTCGTCCACGTCCCGGGTCGCCACGAACTGGCCGGATCGGCGCCGCGGGCCCCCGTGTCACAACCCAATGTCGTCCGACATCGGTGACAGAATGGCTCAGTGAGGTTCTACCGCGACGAGGCGGTCGTCCTGCGCCAGCACAAGCTCGGTGAGGCCGACCGCATCATCACCCTGTTGACGCGCCAGCACGGACTGGTGCGCGCGGTGGCCAAGGGCGTGCGGCGGACCCGGTCGAAGTTCGGTGCGCGGCTCGAGCCGTTCGCCCACGTCGACATCTGCCTCTATCCCGGCCGCAACCTTGACACCATTACTCAGGTCCAGAGCATCGATGCGCTCGCCGATGCCATCGTCGCCGATTACGGGCGTTACACGATCGCGTGCGCCGTGCTCGAGACCGCGGAGCGCCTCGCGGGTGAGGAGCGCGCGCCCGCACCCGACCTGCACCGGCTGACCGTCGGAGCGCTGCGGGCATTGGCGTCACAGACGCGGGAGAACCAGCTGATCCTCGACGCATTCCTGCTGCGGGCCATGCACTGCGCCGGGTGGATGCCGGCTCTCGACGAGTGCGCGCGGTGCGCCACGCCCGGACCACACCGGGCATTCCACGTCGCCGCCGGTGGCGCGGTGTGCGTGCACTGCCGTCCCGCTGGCGCCTCGATGCCGTCGCCGGGAGTCCTCGACCTGATGGACGCGATGTTCCACGGGCAGTGGGAGACGACCACCGACGCGACGGAGTCCCTGCGGCGCCAGGCCAGCGGGCTGATCGCAGCCCACCTGCAATGGCATCTCGAGAGGCAGCTGCGGACCCTTCCGCTCGTCGAGCGCGCTGATCCCCCTAGGCTGGCCCGGTGAGCACAGTCCGCCCGCCCGACCCGCACCCGTCCGGGGCGAGGCCGCCGGCGATCCCGGCGCAGTTCGTGCCCCGCCATGTTGCTCTGGTGATGGACGGCAACGGCCGGTGGGCGACCGATCGCGGATTGCCGCGCACCGAGGGGCACAAGCGTGGTGAAGCGGTGCTGATGGACAGCGTGTGCGGTTGCATCGAGATCGGCGTGAAATGGCTTTCGGCGTATGCCTTCTCGACGGAGAACTGGGCGCGCAGCCCCGACGAGGTGCGCTTCCTCATGGGCTTCAACCGCGATGTGATCCGCCGTCGGCGGGATGAGATGAACGAAATGGGTGTGCGCGTCCGATGGGCGGGTCGCCGGCCGCGGTTGTGGCGCAGCGTGATTCGCGAACTCGAGGTCGCCGAGGAACTGACCAAGGACAACACGGTGATGACGCTGACGATGTGCGTCAACTATGGCGGTCGCGCGGAGATCGCCGATGCGGCAAGGGAATTGGCGATTCGTGCGGCCAGGGGCGAGATCGATCCGAAACGGATCACCGAGTCGACGTTCGCGCGCTACCTCGATGAGCCCGACATGCCCGACGTCGACCTGTTCCTGCGGCCGTCGGGGGAGCAGCGGATTTCAAACTTTCTGCTGTGGCAGTCGGCCTATGCCGAGTTTGTGTTCCAGGAGAAGCTGTTCCCGGACTTCGATCGCCGCGACCTGTGGGCGGCATGCTTGGAATACGCGCAGCGCGATCGGCGCTTCGGAGGCGTGAAATGAGTGACCTGGAGCGCTTGTCGGGGCTGCTGGCCGAGTTGGGGACCGTCGTGGAGGGTGACGAGGAGTCGGTCCTTGTGCGCGTCGGGACAACCAGCGCGTCGGTGCGGCTGCTGGCGATGCCCCAGGGGCTGACTGTCGTGTCGGTGACGCAGCTCGTCGCGCGGACGGTCACCAACGACGAGCGGTTGCGCGACCTGCTGGAGGAGCGTGGCGCCGGACTCAGTTTCGGTTCATTGCGCCGCCGTAGTCCCCACGATCGCCACACCGATGTCCTGCTGCTGTACGCATTCCCGCTCGGCGAGCTCGACGACATCCCGCTGCTCACGATCCTGCACATGGTTCTTTCGGGCGGGACCGACCTGGCCGAGGACCTGGCGCACTGAAACATGCGGGCGGAGGGGTGCTTTGAGGTAGTTCCTCCCTCTCGCGGCTGGCCCTCGACAGATTTCGGTGTCGATCAGCGACAGTCCGCGCAGGTGCCGAAGATCTCGACCGTGTGGGTGATGTCGCTGAAGTCGTGCGACTTTGCGACTTTCGCCGCCCATGCCTCTACTTCATCAGCCTGGATTTCCACGGTCGTGCCGCAGGAGCGGCATACCAGGTGGTGGTGGTGCGACGCGGAGCAGTGACGGTAACGCATCTCGCCCGAACCGTCCCAGAGCACATCGACCAATCCTGACTCGCTCAGTGCCTGCAGGTTCCGGTACACGGTGGTCAGCCCGATGGGCTCGCCCTGGGCAACGAGGTCGTCGTAGATCTGCTGGGCCGAGCGGAAGTCGGCGGTGTCGCCCAACGCGGCGGCAATGGCCTCTCGCTGGCGGGTGTTCCGCTGTCCGGTGACCGGAGGCTTGCCCTTGTTGGTCACGATGCGGTGGCGCGCGGCGCCTGGCTGATGCGCTCGCAGGCGTGCACGATGGCGTCGGTGGCGATGTGGGCGATGTGATCGTCGGCGAGGGCATACTCGACCTCGCGTCCCCGGCGCCGTCCATCGACGACGCCGAGATCTCGCAGCACACGCAGGTGTTGGCTGACCTGTGGCTGATTGAGACCCAACTCGTCGACGAGTTGGTGGACGCAGCGCGGTGATTGCGCCAACAACATCACGATGGCGATCCGGGCCGGTGCGGCGAGTGCGCGAAGCAGATCACTCGCGGCGGCCAGCGCGGCGGGATCGGTCCGGACGTCGGCCCGCGGGGGAGAATGGGTCACGCGGGTACTCCTTCGGGGGCGTGCGACTTCAACTGATTAGCGGACTGGAATGTCATCGGTCGCATGTACGATACCGCGGTAGACGCTCGGTGTGAAAGCCAGGACGGTGCGGAAGTCGTTCGTCAAATGGGCGTGATCGGTGAAGCCGAGATCGGCGGCGATCATCGACAGATCGGCGCCCGGGTCGGCGCGGATCTGCGCGGCTGCGTCTTGGAGGCGCCGTCGTCGGATCAGCGCCGACGGCCCGACGCCGATGTAGCGCCGGGCCAGTCGCTGCAGGGTGCGCGGTGACACGGCGAGCCGCTGGGCGGCGTCGTCGAGCCGGAGGACGGTCGGGTCGCTCATCAGCAGGTCGGACATCGCATTGGCCAGGAGACCTTCCTCGTTCGGCGCCGGTACGCGGTCCACGAGCCAGTCAGTGAACGCTTCGACTGCACGAGAGTGGCGCTCGGGGTCGTCGGGGTCGGCCATGGCGGCGCCGACGCTGGCGGCCAGGTCCGGTGCATCGATGGGCGTGGATGCATCGATATGGGCACCCGGGTCGTCGACGAGCCCGGCGACGCCGGCCGGACGGAGAAGCGCGCCGACGGCCCAACCGCGGCCGGTCAGGTCGCGGTGGGAGATGTGCGTCGAGGGCCCGGACAGTCCGACTTCCAGCGCACGGGCTTCCGGCACACCGGTTTCTGTCGGCTCGACTTCACGTGCCCCGATTGCCGGTGTCCCACTCTCAGAGGGTTCGACTCCTGACGATTCGACGACGAGATTCGATGCGGGGAATGCGACGAGTTCTTGTCGCGAAGACCGGCCGGGCGCGATGTCCCACTCGGGAATCCAGAACCATCCGACGAGGTCGGCGACGCGCGGTGGTGCATCGATCCGTGTGAAGCTGGGCAGCTTCGTCGGATAGAGGACGCCGCGCGTCGCATCGACCATGGATCCCAGGGTAGATGCGCTGCAGCCGTCAGGCCACGGATATCAGCCGTGACTCAATGGCGGTCTCGACGCGCGATCTCTGGCTTTGTCGGTGGCCAGGTCGAGGCTGCCGATCACGTGCGGGATGCCGCTGCCGTGGTAGCCCGTTCAAGCTGCTTCCGCGGTGATCCGGCCGCGTGCGCAGCATCGTCGGTCCCGACCGGCGTCGCGGCGAGCCCGGATGTTCGGTGGCGCTCGTCGGCGGGTTGGTATCGCCCGGTGGAGCTACATCGGACTCCCTGGCCTGCTCGTCATCGAACCGCGTTCCGCGCAGGTAAGCGCGCGGGTCGTGGACCCGGTTCACCCGGAACGGGTCGGCCGTGCCGGCCAGCCGCCACCCGATCAGACCGGCGTCGGGGCCGTCGGTGATCCGGCCGGTTTCCCACTGTCCCGGGCGGGTTCCGACATTCCTGTTGTCCGGACCGCATGCCGGAGCGAGGTCGGCGAGATCCGTGGCACCGCCGTCGGCGTAGTCGAGGATCCCGTGGTGCGCCTCGGTCTGGGAGGACGGTCTTGTGCAGCCCGGCCGGGAGCAGCCCAGGTACGTGGCGAACATCGCGATCCGCTGCGGCATCGTGGCCAGGCGCCTCCCATGGCCGAAGTCGACGATCTTGCGCGTGAAGTCGGCGAACACCGCCAACCAGGGCACTGCGCCGGCCGCCAGTCCGACAAGATCTCCGACCGGCACTCGAGTGCCGGTTGCAGTGAGCCCGACGCCGGAGTTCCGGGCGAGATCACGTTCTTCGACGGTGATGACCACGTGCACGGGGAGCCGCTTCGGCTGCCCCAATGCCTCGTGCCCGAGGACCCAGTCCAGCCCTCGCTCGAACGCATCGTGGTTGCGCTGGGCCGCCGTCCGCTGATCGGTCCTGATCGCCTCGGTGAGGCGTTCCCTATCCTTATCGGACAGTTCGGCGACTGCACCGACGAGCGGATTTTCGTCGTCGGGGTTGTTCATCCCCGGCTTGGCCCAGTTGTCCAACAACACTTCCATCTTGGCTCGCAGCGTCGGGGTGATGTAGCCGGAGATCTTGGACATCAACTGCTTGTCTTGCGGGCCGATGCTGATGCCGCGCATGCGTCGGCGGTCCTTCTCGTCGGTCAACGAGCCGTCCGGGTCGAGATGTGCGAGGAGCCGCTGCCCGACCTTGCGCAAGTCCGCCGGAGCGAGTTCTGTTGCCGCCTCGCTCAGGATCTGCATGGCGAGTTCGACATCATCGGGCGGCGAGCTGTGCGGCACCTTGGTCATGACCAGCTCGATCTCGTGCACGTGCTCGCCGGAGATTGTCCCCTCGGCCACCCCGGTCGCGACGGGCTCGCGCTTCGGCGGCAGCTTCTCACCCGTGGTAGCGGTGAATCGCCCGATCGCCGCCGCCGTTGTCAGCCGTCGGTTCGCCTCCGCGTTGCCCAGGCGGTGGTGCTCGGCCAAGAACTTCTTCATCGACCGACAACCCGCCTTGGTGTAGACCGACCGGTCAGAGATCTCCATCAGCACCGCCGCATTGGCACCGTCGGCGCGCCGCCACGCCCGCTCCAGCACCTCCATGCCGGCGAGCAGGTCGGCATCGGAGGCGAGACCGAGCGGCATGGCCGCCACCTTGGTGATGGCCGTAACGATCAGGTTGGCTAGTCCGGCAAAGGAATCCGGCAGGTCAACCATCTCGTTGTGCGTGGTCTCGGTCATCGGATTCACCTCCCGAACTGGTTGTTTGGCTATTCGTTCGAACTTACGTTCACTTTATCTCCGGGGTCTGACAAGGCCGGCGCGACTGCCCCTGCCGATGCGATTGCGGCCACCGATGTGATGACGGCTGCAGATGTAACGACGGCAGCACCCAATCCGTCGCGAATCTCCAAGCCCACCGTCGCCAGGCACTCGTAGCGTCGAAGGCATGAACGAAACCATTCAGGCGGCGACCGGCCGCCACACGACAAACGGCACACCCCACGGCTTCACGAGCATCACCCCGTTCCTGGCCGTCGTGAACGCGAAGGCGGCGATCGAGTTCTACCGCAACGTGTTCGGGGCACGCGTCTTGGGCGTCACCGAATCCGACGGGGTCGTCCACCACGCGGAACTCGACTTCGGCAACGGTCATCTGCAACTGGGCGAGCCCGTCGCCGACTACCACCTCGTCGTCGGCCCCGACGGCGAGGACGACTGCTACTCGATCGGCCTCTATTGCGCCGACGCCGATGCGTTGACCGCCCGTGCGCAAGCGGCCGGTGCGACAGTGCGCGAGGCCCCCTCGACCTTCGTGTCCGGCGACCGGTTCTCGAGCATCCGCGACCCGTTCGGCGTGCGCTGGTCGATCATGACCCGCGTCGAGGATCTGTCGCCGGAGGAGAGCGACGCCCGCGTTGCAGAATGGGCAGCCTCGCTGGGCGACGGGTAGGCGGGGGCGCGCGGTCGCGGCCACCTGCGGCGACTAGGCTGATAATCCAGTCCAAGTCGCACTGAATTATTCAGCTGAGTGGGAGAAGTGCAATCCGTGGCCGTGCAGTCGAAAGTCGATGCTGTCGTCAACCTCGCCAAGCGGCGCGGTCTGGTGTATCCGTGCGGTGAGATCTACGGCGGCACGCGCTCGGCGTGGGACTACGGGCCGCTGGGCGTCGAGCTGAAGAACAACATCAAAGAGCAGTGGTGGCGGTCGATTGTGACCGGCCGCGACGATGTGGTCGGCCTGGACTCGTCGGTCATCCTCCCGCGCCGTGTGTGGGAGGCGTCCGGACACGTCGAGGTGTTCAGCGATCCGCTCGTCGAGTGCACCAACTGCCACAAGCGCCACCGCCAGGACCACCTGCAGGAGGCGTACGCGGAGAAGAAGGGGATCGTCGACCCCGACGCGGTTCCCATGTCGGAAGTCGTCTGTCCCGATTGCGGTACCAAGGGGCAGTGGACCGAGCCGCGTGAGTTCTCCGGCCTGTTGAAGACCTTCCTCGGCCCGGTCGCCGACGAGGAGGGCCTGCACTACCTGCGCCCGGAGACCGCCCAGGGCATCTTCGTGAACTTCAAGAACGTGATGACGACGGCTCGGAAGAAGCCGCCGTTCGGCATCGCCCAGATCGGCAAGAGCTTCCGCAACGAGATCACGCCGGGCAACTTCATCTTCCGGACCCGCGAGTTCGAGCAGATGG